>JAUUYI010000142.1 GCA_030590525.1 Sedimenticola sp.
AGGTCCTGTCTTTATCCTTGCTCCTGCTTTTAACGATACATATTGACGATGACCGACGAGAGCAGACCAGACGATCACACCAAAGAGACCACCCTGATGGAGTTTCCCTGTGAATTCTCGGTCAAGGCGATGGGGCTGGCGGCGCCGAATTTTGATGCCCTGGTGGTGGAGATCGTGCGCCTGCATGTCCCGGAGCTGGGCGAGGGGGCAGTAAAGAGCCGCTCCAGCCGCAAGGGAAAATATACCTCCGTAACCATCACATTCAATGCCAGCAGCCGGAAGCAGCTGGATACCATCTATCAGGCGCTCACGGATAATAAGCGTGTCCTGATGAGCCTCTGACCACTGATGCCGCCTCTCCCCACGACACCTCCCCTGCAGATTCTGGAACTGGGGCTGAGGGAATACGAGCCGACCTGGCGGGCGATGCAGGAACTGACCAACCGACGAACCGGAGAGACGGCAGACCAGGCGTGGCTGTTGCAGCATCCACCCGTCTTTACCCTGGGTCAGGCCGGGAAACCGGAACATCTGCTGCATCCGGGAGAGATCCCGGTGGTTCAGGTGGACCGGGGAGGAGAGGTTACCTACCACGGACCCGGTCAGCTGATCCTCTATCTGATGCTGGATCTGCGCCGGCGCAACCTGGGGATAAGGCAGCTGGTGACAGCCATGGAGCAGACCGTCATCAGCCTGCTCAGCGACTACGGTATCGAGGCATCCTCCCGCCGGGAGGCGCCCGGCGCCTATGTCCAGGACCGAAAGATCGCATCCCTCGGGCTGCGGGTGCGCCGGGGCTGCAGCTACCATGGCCTGGCCCTCAACGTAGACATGGATCTGGAGCCGTTTCAGCGGATAAACCCCTGCGGCCACCCCGGCCTGGAGGTGACCCAACTGGCAGATGAGCAAGGGCCCCGTGACCTGCAGCAGGTCGGTGAAGAGCTGTTATATCAGCTCAACAGGCAGATTGGATCGAGACAATGAGTAAACAAAAAACCTACAACGCCCCTTCCCGCGCCACGCCGGAATCCCATCAGCGTGGCGACGCGAAGGTGGCGCGCATACCCGTCAAGGTAACGACCACTACCCGGACGCCCCGCAAACCAGCCTGGATCAGAGCCAGGCTTCCCACAGGAGAGCGGGTGACACGGATCAAACGTATTCTCCGGGAGGCACACCTCAGTTCAGTCTGCGAAGAGGCCGCCTGTCCCAACCTGGGGGAGTGTTTCAATCATGGCACTGCCACCTTCATGATCATGGGGGACATCTGTACCCGGCGCTGCCCTTTCTGCGACGTGGCCCACGGTAAACCACTCCCTCTGGATCCACAGGAGCCGGTCAATCTGGCCCGGGCGGTCCAGCAGATGGCACTGGAATATGTGGTCATCACCTCGGTGGACCGGGATGATCTGCGGGACGGTGGGGCGGGACACTATGCCGCATGTATCCAGGCGTTACGGGAGGTATCTCCCGACACCCGCCTCGAGATCCTGGTACCCGATTTCCGGGGCCGGGAGGTGAGCGCACTGAAGCAGCTTCACGCCGCACCACCCGACGTCTTCAACCACAATCTTGAGACCGTGCCCCGGCTCTATCGACAGGCCCGGCCCGGCGCAGACTACCAGGGCTCACTGATGCTGCTACTACAGTTCAAACAGCAGCATCCCGGAATACCGACAAAGTCCGGCCTGATGCTCGGCCTGGGTGAAACCATGGATGAGGTGGTGGATGTAATGACCGATCTGCGCAACCATGGCTGCAACATGCTGACCCTCGGCCAGTACCTGCAGCCAAGCCGGGAACACCTGCCGGTGGCACGCTTCGTCCCCCCGGAAGAGTTCGAGGCACTGCGAGCCAAGGGAGAGATGATGGGTTTTTCCAACGTAGCCAGTGGCCCGATGGTGCGTTCCTCCTACCACGCGGATCTGCAGGCCAACCCACTACTGGGCAATCAGTGATGGGGCAGGAGATCGTGTGGGTGTTGAAGACCCTGATACTGCCGCCTGGGTGCATCATCCTGCTGGGACTGATCGGGGTATCCCTTGGCCAGCGCTTTCTGGGCCGCCTCCTGGTCGTCATCGCCCTGGCTGCCCTCTATATCTTCAGTGCCCCGTTCTTCGCCGACAAACTAATGGCCGGGCTGGAGACATATCCCGCCCTGAGCAAGAGTGCAATAGCGGGGTCTGGCGCCCAGGCCATCGTGGTACTGGGGGGTGGACGCTATTCTGACGCCCCGGAATACGGCAGTGACACCGCCAATGACCGCTTGCTGCTGCGTCTCCGTTACGCCGCCTGGCTGTCACGTCAGACCGGGCTTCCGATCATCCCCAGTGGCGGCTCTGGAGAGGGGCGGCTGCCAGAGGCCAGAATAGCCAAACAGATCCTGGAGCAGGAGTTCGGGGTGCAGGTGGTAGCGGTGGAAGATCAGAGCAGGACCACCCGGGACAATGCCCGTATGACCCGGGAACTGCTCGAGGGGATGCACATCGACCGGATACTGCTGGTCACCCAGGCCTGGCACATACCCCGGGCACTGGCCAGCTTCCAGCGGGCAGGTGTAGATGCGATCCCGGCACCGACTGCCTTCTACCACAAACAGGATTCGGAACAGCGCCTCTCCGACTGGCTCCCCAGCCCAACCGCACTGCTCTACAGTTATTTCGCTATGCACGAATATCTGGGAAGGCTCTGGTACCAGGTCCGGGAACTCTGAAGATCAGGATCGCTCATCATCTTCGCGCCGGAACTCCCCCTCGATCACCCGGGGGGAGGGACGTTGACCCGACGGCGGCTGATGCCCTGAGGCCTTCCCCTGCTGCAGGACGCCGGAGCGGCGCAGGTAAAGAAGCAGCAGAGACCGCCTTACCGGCGGGACCAGCAGCAGGAAACCCAGGGCATCGGTGATAAACCCCGGCAGCAGCAGCATGAAGCCGGCCAGCAGCAGAACGGCCCCCTCCAGCATCTCGATCGCCGGCATATCACCTCGATCCATGGCCTCCCGTACCCGCATGGCGGTGGAGAGCCCCTGCAGTCGCACCAGCAGCCCCCCCAGAACCGCGGTGAATATGGTCAGGGCAATGGTAGGGATGGCACCGATCTCTGAACCAACCTCGATCATGAGATAGAGCTCGATCAGTGGGATACCGGCAAACAACAGCAGAAAAAGAAGGAGTGGATTCATAGCCGATAAGCTTACGCCGGGCATTCGAAGGGTACAAGCCAGCCCGTCGTCAGCCGCTCTCGATACAGCGTGGTAGCACCTGATCAAAGCCGTCGTCACAAGGATACTTTGAATGTGACCATTCAGTTTACCCATGGGCCGTGGTGGCCGGCTCCCTTTTGCCGTACATTTCCAAATCAAGTATGGTTCGCGAATGCCATTGGACAGCGCACTGATCGTCTTCTGTACCTGCCCCGACCATCAGTGTGCCGAGTCCATCGCCGGACAGCTGGTCGAGAAGGGGCTCGCCGCCTGCGTCACCATCAGTGGCCCGGTCACGTCCATCTACCAGTGGCAGGGTAAACCGGAGAAAGCGAAAGAGGTCCAGCTGTTCATCAAGACCAGCCGCCAGCGCTATTCAGCGCTGGAACAGATGATCCAGTCGCTACATCCATATGAACTTCCAGAGATTATCGCGGTCGCTGTAGAACAGGGCCTCGCAAACTACCTTCGTTGGATTGGAGAATGTACACAACAACAATGAAGAATCACATCCTCTTGCTTCTGGCCCTGCTCCTGCTGCTCTTTGCCGGCCCGGCGGCGACCCAGCAGGAGCAGGATTACCTGATGCCCGACGAAGCCTATCCGGTCTCGGCAGAGAGCGACGGCGCAGGGGGAGTACTGATCCGCTGGAAAATTGCCGACGGATACTATCTCTATCGCACCAAGTTCAAATTCGCCAGCGAAACCCCGGGGATAGGGCTTGGCGATGCAGAGTTCCCTCCCGCCAAAATCAAGCGCGACCCCTTGTTTGGAGATGTCGAAGTCTACCGCGGCCAGCTGGAGCTCCGGCTCCCGCTGAAGCGTGAAGAGAGAGCGATCGACATCCTGCACCTGCAGACCATCTCCCAGGGGTGTGCGGACGCCGGACTCTGTTACCCGCCCCACAGTCAGAATCTCAGCATCGACCTGCCCCCGTCGGGCAACGACAGGGTACCGGTCCTGAGCCCCGCCGCTGCCCTTGAGGCGCTGGGCGACCTGGGGCAGCAGCTGGGGTTGAGCGACGAAAACGAGATCCTCTCCCCCGAGCAGGCGTATCTCTTCAACGCCAGCGTGGAGGGAGGCAACCAAATCCGCCTGCAGTGGCAGATCGCCGACGGTACCTACCTCTATCAGGACAAAATCCGGCTCAAGCTGCTGAACCCGGACGGAGTCGCCCTGGGTGACTATGAACTCCCCGAGCCCAAGATAAAGAAGGGAGCGATCAGACCGGATGGGAGCATCGGGGACCTGCCGATCTACGTCCATCAGCTCGATCTGCGAATACCCCTGGTACGCAGCAACAGTGACGCGACCGAAATCGAATTGCTGGCCAGCTATCAGGGGTGTGCCGATGTCGGGATCTGCTATCCCCCGCAACGCCAGAAGGTGCGGCTGGCGTTGCCAACCGCGCCAGCGGCGGTGGTCGTTCCGGCACTGCTAAAGGCACAGCAGGCAGTGGTTGCCCCCGGGGAGCCAGCAACCGCTGTGCCGGCCACCCCTATCCCTGCTGTTCAACAGTCTGAGACCGATAGAATCACCAGCACCCTGATCGGTGGCAATACCTGGCTGATCGTCCTCAGTTTCTTCGGGTTTGGCCTGCTGCTCTCACTTACCCCCTGCGTCTTCCCGATGATCCCCATCCTCTCCGGCATCATCGCCGGGCAAGGAGCACAGATCACCACCCGCCGCGCCTTTACCCTGTCGCTGGTCTATGTGCTGGCGATGTCGGTGACCTATACCATTGGCGGCGTACTGGCCGGGATGTTCGGCCAGAACCTGCAGGCAACGTTTCAGAGCCCCTGGATACTTGTTTCTTTCGCCATTCTGTTCGTGCTGCTGGCCTTCTCCATGTTCGGCTTCTACGAACTGCAGCTGCCAAGCCGCTGGCAGAGCCGGTTGTCGGAAACCAGCAACCAGCAGCGTGGCGGCAATTACACCGGCGTGGCGGTGATGGGTCTACTCTCCGCCCTCATCATCGGACCCTGTGTGGCACCGCCCCTGGCCGGCGCACTGATCTATATTGGCAAGACCGGGGACGCCCTGCTGGGTGGAATCGGTCTCTTCTCCATGGCGATGGGCATGGGTACCCCACTGCTGATACTGGGCGCCTCTGCCGGCAAACTGCTGCCCCGGGCCGGCACCTGGATGGACAGTATCAAAGCGGTGTTCGGGGTCGGCATGCTGGCGGTGGCCATCGTCCTGCTGGAGCGCATCCTGCCACCTGCCGTCTCCATGCTGCTGTGGGGTACCCTGCTGGTGGCCACCTCGGTCTATATGGGCGCCCTCCAGCAACTGCCGATAGAGGCCTCGGGCTGGGATCGGTTATGGAAAGGCCTGGGCCTGGTGCTGCTGATCTACGGTGCACTGATGCTGGTGGGTGTGGCCGCAGGCGGCAGGGATACGGTGCAGCCATTGCGCGGGCTCGGCTTCACGGCCGGCGGAGAGGCGCAATCCGGCGAACTCCAGTTCAAACGAATCAAGAGCGTCGCCGACCTGGAGCGGGCAGTGGCTTCAGCCAGCGCCTCAGGTCGACCGGTAATGCTTGATTTCTACGCCGACTGGTGCGTCTCCTGCAAAGAGATGGAGCGCTATACATTTTCTGATCCGGCGGTGCACAGCGCACTGAAGGAGTTCGTGCTGCTGCAGGCTGATGTCACCGCGAATGACGAGGCCGATAAGGCACTGCTGCAGGGGCACTTCGGTCTACCCGGCCCGCCGGCGATCATCTTCTATGCGCGGGATGGCAGCGAGCAGCGAGGTTTTCGTGTAATCGGATTCATGAATGCGGCGGAATTCACCGACCATATCACCCGGGCAGATCGGTAGAGAGAGGATCAGACTACAGGCTCCTTCCCGTGAGACACCAGCGGAACAACATCCTCCGCTCCTATTATGCCCCCAACTCAAACAAAGGCTCTCGAGGAGAGGCGACATCTATCCTGACACAGGGGG
>JAUUYI010000386.1 GCA_030590525.1 Sedimenticola sp.
AGCTTCTCCCAGTTTCTGCTGGTATTCCTCGGTGTGATGCTGCTTGGCTTCATGTGCACCCGGCCCAAGGTCCGCATGACCCTGCTCGGCATAGGGTTTGCCGGCATTGCCGTCTGGATGTATCTCACCCTCTATCAGGACAACGGCTTCAACTATGAGAATGAGGGTTATGTGAATGCCCTGCTCACATCTCTGGATCAGGAAGCCACTGGCGAATCCGTAGAAGAGGAGAGCTCCGGAGGTGGCGGTATCGTCGAACTGTTGAGAAAATCCCTGGAAGAGTCCGGTATCACAGTTGAAACCGCGGGCGAGACCGGGGATGCCGTAGCGGAGCAAAAGGGCCTGTCGGAAAAACAACGGCTGATCGAGCAGCTGAAGCAGAACTACGAAAGAGACCGGGAAAAGGGGATGGTCACGGAACCCTGGAACGGCAGCACCTACCAGATCCTGGCCTGGCACTATGGCAAGAGTCTGGGGCGTTATTTTCCCGACCCGTCAAAGATCGGGCCCATGGTGGAGAACCTGAAACTGGCCATCAACGTAGTCTTTATCGGTCTGCTGGGGGCCATGGTGTTTTTGATCTTTGGTGCCCGCAGGAACGGCGGTCTGCTGTTCTGGCTGCTGGTGGCGGTTCCCATCGCCCTGCCGCTGTTCTTCATCATCGACTACTCGGCCTGGCTCTGGTGGTATGGCCACAACCTGAGTGAGCTCGGTGCCTTTACGGTGAAGCCCTTTATGCCGACCGTGTTCGGGCAGGGTAAGGTGGCCCAGTTCGCCACCCACTCCTACCCGGACAAAGGTTTTGGTGTGATGGTGCTGATGTCGCTGGTGCTGGCAGTCGCAGCGCTGATCCGCAGGAAGCAGTTCAAGCAGGAGAGCGGTGACTGATCATTATGGGTAAAAGCGCTTTTCAAGCGTCCCCAGGCCCCCGAGCGTTTCTCCTGCTGTTCTTGCTGCTGCTCTGCTTCTCCACCGCAGTGGTTGCGGTGGAGTATCCCAGGCTGCAGGAACTGGTGGATGCCGCTAAGGCGGGCGATATCATCGTGCCTCCGCCGGGCACCTACGCCGGCCCGGTCACGCTGGACAAGGCGGTCACCATCGATGGTAAGGGGAAGGTGACCGTCGATGCCGGTGGCAAAGGTTCGGTGTTCTATATCGAGACCGATGGGGTCACCCTGCAGGGGCTGCGTCTGACCCACTCCGGCGAGTCCTACAACGACATCGACTCGGGGGTGCAGGTCCGCGGTAATTTCAATGTGCTTAAGGACCTGGTCATCGACGACTGCCTGTTCGGTATCGATCTGGGGCAGGCGGAACACAACATCATCAAACGCAACCGTATCAGCTCCAAACCCTTCGATCTGGGCCTGCGGGGCGATTCCGTCCGGCTCTGGTACAGCTTTCACAACAAGATCACGGACAATGTGATCCGTGATTCACGGGATATGGTGGTCTGGTACTCCCGGGACAACCTGATCGCCCGCAATGACTCCCGGGGCGGCCGTTATTCCCTCCATTTTATGTATTCTCAGTTCAACGAGGTGATCGGCAACCACTACGAAGACAACTCGGTGGGCATCTTCCTGATGTACAGTGACAGTGTGGTGGTGCGGAACAACTACATCGCCCGCGCCAGCGGCCCCACCGGCATGGGTATCGGCTTCAAGGAGACCTCGGACGTAGAGATCAGCGGTAACGTCATTATCAACTGCGCCCTGGGCATCTATCTCGACGTCTCCCCCTACCAGCCCGACACCACCAACCGGATCTTCAACAATGTAATCGCCTATGGCGGTATCGGTATTCAGTTTCTCAACGACTGGACCGGCAATCTGTTCAAGGGCAAC
>JAUUYI010000057.1 GCA_030590525.1 Sedimenticola sp.
GGGATGTATCTCACCCTTGGCGATCAGCCGGCCGACCCGCGCGGCCAGCTTCTCCGCCTTCTCCATGCTGTTGATGTAGGGCCTGTAGATGGTACGGACGGCCTCCGCCTGCTCGAATTGCGACAGCAGGCTGTGGCCCAGGGTGGCGGCGGTGATACCGGTACTCTCGGAGACGAAGAAGACGGTCCGCTGCGGACCGCCTCGGGGATCGCCTGGATGAATCAGCTTCATTCCGCACCTTGCGCTTTGTGGTTACGGCAACTGCCACCACCACTGCAGGCGCAGTTCCCGCCGCAGCCACCCCCCTCCTCCCGGTGTTCACCGAACTCCGGGTGGCGAAGGGAGAATCGGCGCGCCAGATGCTGCACCTGGATCCAGCCCAGCAATATGAGCAGTATCAGGGCGCTTGCGATCAGATAATCAAGCATGAGAACTCCCCAACCCGGCAAAGCCCATGAATGCGAGTGACAGCAGGCCCGCCAGCATCAGGCTCATGGCGGCCCCCTGGCTGACGCTGGGGACCCGGGCCAGCTCCAGCTTCTCGCGCAGCCCGGACATCAACATCAAGGCCAGTGTAAAACCTACACCGGCACCGATACTGAAGGCGAGGCTCTGTACGAAATTGTATTCCCGAAAGGTCTGAAACAGGGCCAGGCCCAGGATGGCACAGTTGGTGGTGATCAGGGGCAGGAAGATGCCCATGGCCCGGGAGAGGCCCGGGCTGAATTTCTTCAGTGCCATCTCGACCAGCTGCACCGCAGAGGCGATCACCGCGATGTAGCTGATGAGGCGCAGAAACTCGATGTTGAAACGGACCAGGAGCAGGTTGATGCCATAGGCGCAGACCGAGCTGACCAGCATCACGAACATTGTCGCCAGTCCCATGTTCCAGGCGGTCTCTTTCTTGGCCGAGACCCCCAGGAACGGGCAGATGCCGAGGAACAGCGCCAGTACGAAATTGTTGACGATGGCGGCGTTGAGAAAGATGAACTGGACGGATTCAGGATCCATGGGCGGTCGCTCCTTGTGCCTGTAGTGTGCGGCGTTCCCGACGCTGCTTGATCCACTCGAACAGCAGCAGCCAGCCGCCGAGCACGAAGAACCCCCCCGGGGGAAGTATCATCACCACCCAGGGCTCGAAGTTGGGGCTGAATATCGGGTAACCCAGGATGGTCCCCGCCCCCAGCAACTCCCGCACCGTGCCCAGGCAGAGCAGCGCAAGGGTGAACCCGACTCCCATCCCCAGAGCATTGACCACCGCCGCCCCCACCCGCTGCCGGGAGGCGTAGGCTTCGGCCCGCCCCAGGATGACGCAGTTGACGACGATCAACTGAATGAATGCCCCAAGGGAATTATAGAGATCGAGGCTGATGGCCTGGATGGTGTAGTCCACCATGGTGACGAAGGTGGCGATGATGATGATGTAGGTGGCGATGCGCACCTCCCGGGGGATCATCTTCCGCAGCAGGGAGACCAGAGTACCGGAGGCCACCAGCACGAACAGGGTGGCCAGGCCCATGGCGATGGCATTGAGGGTGGAGTTGGTCACCGCCAGTACCGGGCACATGCCCAGCAGCATGACGAACACCGGGTTCTCTTCCCAGATCCCGCGCAGGAAGGTGTCGAGTGTAACCTGCTCCTGTTTATGGAGTACCGTTGTCACCGTTCTTCAAGCCTCTGTGCTGGTATTTTGAGAGGGGATAGAGTGCTGTTGCGACATCGTTCTGATCACTGTAGATCACTCCCCGGTGGCTCGCCCCCCTGGGCTGCAACTGTCACCGGCGGCCTGAACCCTGAAAGATAGCGCTGAATCAGGGGGAACATACGCTGGCCACTGGCATTGATCATCCGGCCGATCGCCTTGGAGGAGATGGTGGCCCCGGAAATAGAGTCGATCTGCCAGGGTTCGCTCTTGCTACCGTGCTTCACGGCGGCGATGGGGTGAGCCAGGCCACTTTTGTCAGCGCTCAGTTTTCCGTCCAGGCCATGAAAATTCTTCAAAAAATCGGGATCGTATGCGATCTTGTCACCCAACCCCGGGGTCTCGGTCATTTTCAGCACCTTGATCCCGGTGACGCACTCACACTGCGGGTCGTACCCGTAGAGGATGCGGATCACATCCTGGTAGCCGGTGGCCACCGTCTCCAGCGCGACACCCTGGAGTTCACCTTTGGCATTGTAGGCGGCATATACCGTCTCCCCCTTCGCCTTCTTCCCCACGGGAGAGAGCCCCTCCGGAGCAAGAATGAAGTCCCGTCTCGAGACCGCGTTGGGCACCACCCGGAACACCGCCTTTTCGATGGCGATGCGCTTGTTCTCCGCGATGATCGGTTTGGTCCACTGAAACACCAGCACCACCAGGAAACCCGAGATCATGGCGATGCCGCCCAGGGTGCGCAGCATCGCCAGGCTGGAGGTCTGGGGACGTGCCTGCACGCCTTCGCTCACGGGCGCTCCTCCTGCCGTCGGGCCCCGTAGACCCGGGGCTGGGTGACCGAATCGATCAGCGGCGTCAGGACGTTGCCGATCAGGATCGCGTACATCACCCCCTCGGTCAGTCCGCCGAACAGCCGGATCATCACTGTCAGGAAACCGATGGAGAAACCGTAGAGCCAGATTCCCCGGGGGGTCAGGGGCGAGCCCACCATGTCGCTGGCCATAAACATAGCACCCAGCATCAGGCCACCGGAGAGGATCATGAACTGAGGTGAAGGATAGATCTCCGGCGAGACCAGATAGAAAGGCAGGGAGGTAAGGATGGTACCGGTGAAGACGGCTGCCGGGATGCGCCAGTCCATCATCCCTCGCAATGCCAGATAGAGCCCGCAGAGAAAGACCAGGAGCGCCGATGATTCACCCGCTGAGCCGGCCAGCACCCCGGTTAGCAGATCGATGGTGCTGGCGGAGATGTGCTCAAACTTCTGCAGCGCAAGCGGGGTCGCGCCGGTGAAACCGTCGATGGCCAGGGCCTGGATCCAGACTGTGGCATCGGGCGGCGTCATGAACGGCGTGGTCAGGGTGGAGGGGATGGCCTCACTGAAGCGGCCGGGCACGAAGGCCGGGGTCCAGGTGGTGATGGCCACCGGAAAGGCGGCTTGAACGAAAGCACGGCCCACCAGCGCCGGATTCATCACGTTGTAGCCCAGGCCGCCGAACAGCGCCTTGCCCAGGCCGATGGCCATGAAGCCGGCCACTGCAGCCATCCAGAGCGGGAACCCGGGTGGCAGGGTCAGCCCCAGCAACAGACCGGTAATGATGACACTGAAATCCCGAACCGTGTTGTTGCGTCCCGAGAGCCAGCAGAAAAGAGATTCGCTGAGCGCGCAGGCGACGGTGGTCGTCAACAGCAGCAGCAGGGCGCTGAGGCCGAACTTGTAGACCGACCATGCACAGATCGGCAGCAGTGCGTAGACCACGTTGCGCATGATCTGCGCCACCGAGATCGCCTTGCGGATATGGGGCGAGGTGCGGATCTCGATCGGTTTGCTGGTCAGGGCCATGATGATTCCAGAAGATCAGCCGCGGATCAACGCGGGTTGAACACAGACAAAAACTCCGAACGGGGCAAAAATCAGCACCTTATCCGCGTCAATCCATGGCAATAACTCATCATTCAGGATGAATGCGCTCATTTTGCAGTCAGTGCGCCGCCGCAACGGCAGCTTCACGGTTGATCGCCTTGGCGATGCGGAAATACTGGGTCAGGGGGATATTGGAGGGGCAGACATAGCTGCAGCAGCCGCACTCGAAACAGTCGTTCAGATGATATGCCTGCTCCATGGTCCCATACTCCCGCACCTGGGCCAGCTGTCCCAGCATGGAGGGGTTGAGGTTGACCGGGCAGGCATCCAGGCAGTCACTGCACTTGATGCAGGGGTAGATCGGCCGAGGCCGCTGGTCCGGATCCTTCGGTTCCAGCACCACCACCCCGGAGACCCCTTTAGTCACCGGCACATCCAGGGAGGCCACCGACATGCCCATCATCGGCCCGCCGATGATGATCTCGTTGGCGTCGGAGCGGGAGCGGGCCTGCCCCAGCAGGAAACGCAGTGGCGTGCCGATGGGCACCAGATAGTTACCCGGGCGCTCGATCCCGGGGCCGGAGAGCGTCACCACCCGCTCGATCAACCCCCGGCTCTCCGGCACCAGATCTCCCAGCTGGGCCAGGGTTCCCACATTGTAGACCGCCACCCCGATATCCGCCGGGATGCCACCCGAGGGCACCTCCTGCTTCAACAGGGCCAGAATCAGCATCTTCTCCGCCCCCTGGGGATACTTGGTCTCCACCGCCTCCACGCTGATCCGTCCCCCGGACGGGAGCCGGGAGCGGATATGCACCACTGCATCCAGCTTGTTGTCTTCCACCCCGATGATGGCCCGCCCGGCCCCGGTGGCGCGCAGCGCCATCTCGATGCCGCGGATCAGCGAGTCGGCTCGCTCCAGCATGATGCGGTGGTCGCAAGTGAGATATGGCTCGCACTCGCAGCCATTGACCAGAAGCGTATCTATTTTCTTACCTTTCGGCGGTAACATTTTGACATGACTGGGAAATGCAGCACCACCCAACCCCACCATCCCGGCGTCCTGAACCGCCTGAACCAGCTGTTCAGAGGTCATACTCTCCAGATCGCGGGGGCAGTCGTAGAGCACCTCCTGGGTCGATGCCTCGTAGGTATGAATGACGATCGCCCGCACCTTGGGCCCTGCGGCGCTGGGCACCAGGGCATCAATGGACTTCACGCTACCCGTTACAGGCGAGTGCATGGGCACGGAGACGAAACCACCGGGCTCAGCGATCGGCTCGCCACGCACCACCTCCTGCCCCGGCACCACCGTAGCCACCGCCGGCGCCCCCCGATGTTGTGACAGGGGAATGACCATCTCCGGCGCAAAGGCGACTCGCCGGATGGCTTTTCCCGCAGTCAGCTCCTTGTGACCCAAAGGATGAATACCATGCGGAAAAGTTCTGTATTTATTGAATATTCTGTTTAGATTCATGTTTCGTCTCTCAACTGAGAATCAGGGCCAAGGACCGAGGACCGAGGACCGAGGACCGAGGACCGAGGACTATCAGGATTGAAGTCACCATTGGGCTATGCTGCAACACTATCTGCTCCCGATGGCACCTAATTGTTGGATTATGCCGTATTCAAAGGCGGACTATAACCTGAAATATCAGTGCATTGCGCGCCCAACCCAACCTACATCCTGACACTTGCAAAGCAGGACGCGGAGCGTCCGGGCAGTGGTTTTTCCTTGGTCCTTGGTCCTCGGCCCTGCCTCACTGGTATTTCTCCGCCCGTTTCACCCACTTCTCCAGATCCTTCTCGTTGTTGTTCCAGGGGGTGCCGGGGTGCAGGCAACCAGCGGTGCATTTCTCAGCGGCCTTGACGATGTCCCGGTAGGGACCACCTTTCGGATCGATCACAACCGCCTTCTTGTCATCGTTGTAGGTGAAGATCCGGGGGTTGATATCGGTACATTCATCGCAGGCCGTGCACTCCGGTGTCTCGATCCAGACCGATTCCCACTCGGCGGCGCCATTGCCCCCACCCATTGCCGCTGCACTCTCCCCGTTCCCCCCGCTACCCGGGCGGGTGAAATCGGTCAGTGCGGCGATATCACCGCTGGTGGCCAGAGCCAGCAGGCTGGTGGAGAGTTTCTGGGCCATCTCTGCCTTGGCCTGGTCGGCGATGGCCTGTTCATCCACCACCTCATCCAGCCCGGCCAGGGAGCGCAACTGCTGCCAGAACCCCTGCCGCTCCTCGCATGAATGAACCAACTCCTCGGCCACCAGCACCCGCATCAGCCGCTGCTTGCCGTCCACACCCCAGATGAAGGGGAACTGCCCCTCCCGGTCATCCTGGTCCAGCTGCAGGAACTCGTGCAGGGGCACCATTGCATCGTTCCAGGTCTCCGGGGGCGCCTTGCGAAAGTGCTTACGAAAACGCCCTTCGGTCATGGCAAAGTCGGCAAAGGTCATGGGCAACTCCAGTTTCTGCTCCCGCCCCTGCTCATCCAGGTAATCCAGCCGGTAGAGCGGCCACTCCTCCGCCATGGACGGGTTGCCTTCCAGATCACAGCACTCCTTGAAGGTGACTCCGGCGTCCGGATCGTATTTGAACAGGGGATAGGCCCGGGACTCCACCGCCAGTTTGGAGTGCAGCGCAGTTGCATCGTCCGCCACGCCGTGCTCCGGCTGACAGACGGCGTAGATGTTGAACAGGGCCGGCCGCCGGCTGTTGAGGCCATCGATATACCCCTCCAGCAGGTGGGTGACGTTGGAGATGGAGCCCTGCAGTACATAGGAGGTGCGGTGCGCCATACCGATGATGCTGATCTCCTTGCGGATCTCGCTCTTACCCTTCCAGGCCTTGCCGTAGGGGGCCATGTCCGCCACCTGCCCCAGGAAGCCGGAGGTGCAGGACTGTCCGCCGGTGTTGGAGTAAGACTGAGTGTCCAGGATCAGCACCTTGATCGGCATCCCGGAGGCGAGTGCCCGGGAAAGATTCTGAAAGCCGATGTCGTACATGGCCCCATCACCACCCACAGAGACCACCGGTGGGCAGAGTTGCCACTCCTCATCGCTGAACTGTCTCCAGGCGAAGCTCGCAAAGAAGGGGTCGTGCTGTTCCGGGTCGTAGCCCCCGTCCAGCTCCATGCGGGCCTGGCGGATCACCTTGAATCCGTCCGCCATCTTGGCCATGTGTCCCTCGAACACCCCCATTGCCACCGACGGACTATCCTGGAACAGGTGGCTGGTCCAGGGAAAAGGATAGGGATTGAAGGGAAAGGTGGAACCCCACACCGAGGTGCAGCCGGTGGAGTTGATAAAACCGAGGCTGGAGCGTCCCTGCCCGCTCACCCCTTCGCTGTAGAGCCACTTCAGGTGACGCAGCCTCTCCAACAGCTGTGTCACCCAGCGGAGCCACTGCTGATTCAGGGGATGGGAATTGTCGTTCAGGGTGGCGGAGAGTTCGGCCAGGGTCAGGTCGGTCTCCCGGTGGCTCGCGACCACCGCATTCACCGCCGCCACATTGGTGAGATCCATCGACTCCGCCAGCTTCAGACGCACATGGGTCTCCAGCCGCTTGAGCAGGTCGTCGATATCCGCCAGATGCTGCTTGACCCGCGGCTGCATCAGTGCCGTGACGGTACCGGTAAAGAGATGGATCGCCGTCTTTTCACCACACCCGAGGCAGGCACCATCGCCCGAGAGCAGGGATTCGTAGTTGGCTTTGTCCAGCAGCAGGGTCTCCAGGGCACCGATCTTCTGGTCCAGATCATCGATGCGGATGAAGGTTGGATCAGTGGTGGGCAGATCGAGCCAGAAGGCCCAGTCCCGCTGCATCCGTGTAACCGCCTCCGTGGTCTGGGGTTCGGCCACCAGCGCACCATCATCACATACCTCGATGCACTCCATGCAGCCCTTGCAGGTGTATGGGTTGATGGTGATGGAGAAAAGACCGCCGGAGCCCTTCTGCTTCTTCTCCCGGTTGCTGTAATAGGGTTTGGTGATCGAAAACTCAAACCCGCCAATGGTCTCCAGGAAGCGGCCGAACTCCTGCTCCAACCGGGCCCGTGGTTCCCCCTCCAGCTCCGATTCAGCCAGCACTTCCAGTACCGCCTGATCGAGCAGCGCGGAGACCACCGCGACCTCCCCCGCTACGTCGAGCAGGGCCCGGAGCCGTTTCTCCACCTTACGCGTCTCGCGACGCAGATACTGGGTCGGCATGCCCCGGGTCTCGATCCGCTGGATGGCGGTGGTGAAGAACTGCTCGACGGTGCTCACCAGACCCGGGATGGCGCTGTCCGGGCAGACCGTGTAACAGTCACCGCAGGCGGTGCAGTTCTCGGTAACGAATTTCGGGTATTCGAAGCGAATCTGGGTCATGTCCCGGAACACGCCGGTAGCCGCCGGGATGACACTGATCGCCATCAGCGGGTCCGCCAGGTTGTCCGAGCCCTGCCCACGCTGATAGAAGCTGCCGGTCTGCTCCCAGAAACGGTGAATATCGGCGACCCCGCCATCACCCTCGGGCAGGTGCTGCAGCATCACCGGTAATACTGGCTGCCGACGCAGCTGGCGGGGCGTGGTACCTATGCCCTTGTCTCGAATCTCGTGGATCTCATCGAAGCCGCGGCGCACGATTCTCAGGTTGTCCGCCACTACCCGCTCTCCCTTGGCGCCGAATTTCTCCCGCAACTGGCTCTCGATGGCCTCGAACAACGCCTCTTCGGTCAGGTTGGCCCGCTCCATCAGGGGCGAGGCGGCAAAGAAGGCACCCTGGAAGGCGTTGCCCTGCATCCGGTACTGGAGCTCCGGGTTGGATGCCTCCTCCCGCGCGATCCGAAATCCGTCCACATAGAAGACCCGGATCCCGTTCTCCACGATATAGCGCTGATGGCTGGTCGGGATGGCCGCCCACACCTCCGCCTCACTCTCGAGGCTGCTCTGAATGATGAAGGTACCCTCTTTCTTCAAGCCATAAAGCGGATTGGAGTGGCCAAATACGTTGGGGTCGGGGGAGAGCACCACATCCACAAAGTGGTATTCGCAGTTGATCCGGATCGGTTCCGGTGCCGCCGAGAGATAATAAGTCGTAGGCTGCCCTTTTTTCTCAGAGCCGTACTTGGGGTTGGCGCGGATATCAAAGCCCAGTAATTCGTACAGGGTCATGGCCAGGTTCTTACCGGTGGTGATGGCGCCCCAGCCGCCCACCGAGTGCATGCGGGCGGTGATTGCCCCTTCCGGCAACAGGTCAGGATTCTCGCTGCCACGGATGGCCAGATCCGCCACCTGGGGATAGGCCTCCAGCAGTTCGTTCTGGCGGATCTCCTCCTTTGGATCCCTCGGATCGCGGGTGAAATCGACCCCCAGATAGAAGAAGCGGTGCTGTCCGCCATCGGGAAGCATGTTCTCGACCGCCCCGATCAGCCCTTCCGGCTGCAGATCCCGGGAGCCCAGGCCATAGCAGCCGGAGTAAAGCGCGGGGAGATCACCCGTCTTGATAGGGGCATATTCCGGATAGGGATTCTGCCCTTTCGCGCTCACCCCGTTCTCCAGACTCTTGCTGAGCACGGCGCGGATCTCCCGCATCAGGGGCAGATCCTCTGCCAGCGGCTGATCGGTCCGTTCCAGCACCACCACCCCTTTCATCCCTTTGAGTGCCACACTGATCAGATCACCCGGGAAAGGCCGGTACATGGTGAGATTGACCACACCCAGCTTGAGCCCACGGCTCTCCCGCAGGTAGTCTGCCACCACCTCGGCCTGGGTCACCATAGAGCCCTGGCCGACGATCACA
>JAUUYI010000230.1 GCA_030590525.1 Sedimenticola sp.
ATCCGGCAAGGCTTCCCGGGTGTCGTCCCAGCGGACCTGGATCTCCCGCTTGCCCCGGGACCACTTCTCCGCAAGCTGCTCGTAGGCCTGGCGCAGCGCGGCAGGCGCCCGCCTGGGAAGCACGATAGTCAGTACTTTCGCCCCGAACAACTGCCCCAGAGAGGGAGGGATTTCACTCGGGTCCAGGCGCCGGAACAGGTCGAATCGGGGGTCGACGCTGAGCCGCAGGGGGCGTTTGCCTGCAGGGATCTCCAGCAGCAACTCCCGCTCCTCCATCTCCAGTTCGTACAGGCGGGCCACCGCTTCTCCCTCCAGTTGGAGGAACAAGGGAACCCGCAATTGGAAAGGCGCTGCTTTCTGGGTCTGCCTCAGCCTTCCTGTTACCCGATAGCCTGCGCCCATTCGCTCCAGAGTCACCTTTTTCAGTTCCAGTGTTGGCGCGCCGGTACGGCGGGTCCACTGGTTGAAGTCGGCTTCCAATGGTTTCCCGCTGGCCTCCTCCAAGGCCAGTTTCAGGTCATCGAAGCCTGCGCTTTGGAACAGGTTTTCCCGGTAGAAGCGCTGCACTCCCTGCAGAAACTGCCGGTCGCCCAGATTCCTGCGCAGCATGTGCAGAAACATCAGGGTCTTGCCATAACCCACCGCCTGGCTGATCTCCCCCTGGTTTCCCCGGAATTCGGTCAGGGGGAAATCCTCTTCCTCCGCCACGAAATCGGCGTAGCGCTGCAGCGCATCCCGTCGATAGTCGGCCCCCTGTCCCTGCTGCTCGCGGATCAGATGATCCGCAAGATAACTGGTGAGTCCCTCGCTCCAGTTTCCGCTCTGATAGTCCACGTAGACCCCGTTGCCCCACCAGTTGTGCAGGATCTCATGGGGGTAAGAAGAGTGGAGGATAAAGGGGAGGCGGATCACCCTCGGTCCGAGCAGGGTGAACGAGGGCATGCCGTAACCACTCTCCCAGAAGTTCTCCACCAGTGCGAATTTGGCATAAGGATAGGGTCCGATGAGGCGGCTGTAGAGTGCCAGATAGGGAGCGGTAGCATCCAGGTAACGGCGGGCGAGTGTGGGGTCGGGCTTACTCAGATAGACCTCTGCCATGGCCACGGGGGTTTCCCGTTGATAACGGTGAAACCGGCCTGCAATGAGATAGATCTCATCCTGGGGTTGAGATTCCTGCCAGGTATGACCATCCGGGTCCCTTCTGCCCTGGCTGACCGCAAGCCACCCCTCGGGCAGGTGGGTGCGAACCGAAAAACTGAGCAACCGGTCTCCACTCACCGGCTGGGGGTACCAGTAGCTGGAGCCGGCAAGAAAGACACCTTGATCGGAGATAGTTCCGGGGGTGGTGCTCCGGCCTCCGGTATAGCCCTGAGAGAGGGTCTGGAGCGGGTGCTCGATCTTTCCGCTGTAAACCAGGGTCACTTTTTGTTGAGGTTGTTCGAAGCGTACCCGGTAGCCACGGACGGGTACCGTTCCGGAATAATGGCGCAGGGGGGAGAGGCTGGCACCGGGGGTGATCAGCTGGGGATTCAGGCCGTCGTGCAGCAGGAAGTCGAACTCCCTGCGCGCCTGCGGCAGAGTGATGTCGTCAGTCACTTCGAGGGTGGCGAGGTTCGGGGTCAAGCGAACCTCCAGCGCATGGTGCAGTCGTTGCGTGGCGGGTTGCGCGGGGAGGATGATCGGCAGCAACAGGCAGACGATACTGATAAGATAGTGTTTCGTGTGTACGCTGGCCATGAACCTTGACTCTCCTGAGAAATCACAATACCCGATATGATGACAAAAAAACTCGGTATACGTATCTTTTTCCCTCTGCTGGTGGCCCTGTTTCTCGGTGCCTGTCAGGCGGTGGAGGTTCAGCCCCTGTCGCAACATCCCTCGGTCCATGGCAAAGCCTTGGTAGACGGAACGCAGGATGCGGCCCGGCGGGAGACGGGTAACATCCCCGTGCTCGATCTGAGAGAGAACCCCGCGCTGAAACAGATCATCCCCCTGCTGGCGGAGAAGCGAGTGGTGTATGTGGGTGAGACTCACGATCAGTACAGCCATCATCTGACCCAGCTGGAGATCATTCGGGAACTGTACCGGCTCCATCCGGGTATGGCTATCGGGCTGGAGTTTTTTCAGCAGCCCTATCAATCGGTCCTGGACCGTTACATCCAGGGTGATCTGGAAGAGGGGCCGATGCTGGTCGACAGCGAATGGTACAAGCGCTGGGTCTACGACTACCGGCTCTACCGGCCGATACTGAATTTTGCCCGGGAGAAGGGAATACCGCTGCTTGCACTCAACGTGCCCAGGGAGTTGACACAGCGGGTATCCCGGAAAGGGCTGACGGGACTGACCCGGGAGGAGCGTGCCCGGTTGCCGGCAGAGATCGATACCAGTGACCAGGTATATCGTAAGCGGCTGAAACAGATTTTCAGTCGGCATGCCAACAGCAGCAGACGGAGCTTCGAGCGTTTCATGGAGGTGCAACTGGTGTGGGACGAAGGTATGGCAGAGCGCGTCACGGACTACCTGCAGGCCAATCCGCAACGGCGGATGGTGGTCCTGGCGGGCTCCGGGCACCTGATGTTCGGCTCCGGTATCCCCCAGCGGGTAAACCGGCGGTTACCGGTCAGTTCCGCTATCGTCCTGCCAGGCGACAGGCTCGAGCTTGCGCCCGGTATTGCGGATTTCATCACCTATCCGGGTGAAGAGAGACTGCCGCCGGCCGGGGTGATGGGGATCTATCTGGGACAACGGGAGCAGGGCGTCCTGGTCGATGGCCTGAGCCCGGGAGGGGCGGCAGAACGGGTCGGATTGAAGAAAGGGGACCTGATCCAGTCCCTGGATGGTCGCGAGATACACCAGGTAGCGGATATACGAGTTGCCCTGCTGGATAAATCCCCCGGCGACCAGGTGAAACTGAAGGTCTTGCGCAAAGGGGTGGTCTGGGGCGAAGACGATCTGGCGTTCGACATGACGCTGGGTGAGTAGCTCTAGCCCTGCCCTTTACCCACATCTCGGTATAAAAATGTCTCACACGGAGGCACGGAGACACGAAGGGAAAATCAGCCAAGTAGGTCGGGCACGTTTTTTGTGCCCGACATTTTATCTGGCGGGTCGCTTTGGGAAATGACGTCGGGCATAAACGGCATGCCCGACCTACCCCCTTTTTTTGTTTATTTTCTCCGTGCCTTCGCGTCTCCGTGTGAGTTTTAAAAGATATGGATAAAGGGCAGTACTTGGTTACACTAGATCTGTTTCGACCTTTCTCTGCTCTGCGTAGTAGCTCTCCATACTCTCTATAAACCGCTTCGCCTGTGGAGAGAGGTATTTGCCGCGGCGCAGGACCATTCCATAACTGCGCTTGGGGAAATAGTCGTCCAGCGGAAATTTGACCAATCTCTCCTCCCCGGTCAGGCAGACGTCGGTAACGATGGAGATGCCCAGACCCAACTCGACGTACTTTTTGATCACCTCCCAGCCACCCGCCTGCAGTCCGGTCCGGAAGGTCAGTTCATGTTGCCGGAAAACCAGATCCACCATACGCCAGGTGGTGAAGCCGGGTGGTGGCAGAATAAGTCCGTAGGGACTTATATCTTTGAGAGTAACCTTCTCTTTGCCGGCCAGTGGGTGACCCAGTGGCGTTATGAGGGCCGGTGAGTAGGTGATCAGTGGTTTGTAGATGATGTCGTCCGGCACCTCCAGCATCGAGCCGATAGCGAAATCTGCTTCGTCCTCACGCAGGCGGGTGAGTCCGTCGCGGCCGCCGGTGACATTGTGCAGCTTGATCCGGATCCCCGGGTATCTGCTGGTGAAACGTTTAAGCGGTTCGGGGATGACATAGAGAATAGTCGATTCGCCGGCCGCGATATTCAGTTCGCCTCCTTCCAGCAACCCCTGCTGGGCGGCGAAGGTCTCATGCAGCTTGTCCATCCCCTCCACCAGTGGCTGAGCCAGCTTGAGCAGAGCTGCCCCCTCCGGCGTGAGCCGTATCTTGGGTCCCCTGCGTTCGAACAGCACCGTCTCCAACTCTCGTTCCAGTGCCTGAATCTGCAGAGAAACCGTCGGCTGGCTGAGAAATATCCTCTCCGCCGCCTCGCTGATACTGCCGGTTTGGGCCGCATGACAGAAGGCGTGCAACTGCTTGAGCCGATTCTGTTTGTAATAGACGGGAGTTGGGGAGGCCATCGGGCGGTTCCTGGTAGCTTATGCGTTTAACGAGCAGGTTGGCAGATTCTTCTTGCGCTCTGGAATCCAGGTACTAGGTACTAGGTATTAGGGAGGCTCTTGCAAAACTCTTAAATCCCCTCTCTCTTGAGGGAGAGGGCC
>JAUUYI010000103.1 GCA_030590525.1 Sedimenticola sp.
TGCTACTGAACTATCTTCTCAAACCCTGCACCGACCACTCTTGCGAGGTCGCGAGCGGATAGCTCCAGTTCCACACCTCGGCGGCCCGCACTCACAAAGATAGTACTGTGTTCCAGTGCACTCTGATTCGATAATAGTCCTGAGCTTGCGTTTCTGACCCAGCGGGCTGACGCCCCCCGGCACGTAGCCGGTGGAGCGCTGAACCGCTTTTGGTTCAGCCAGCCAGGCACTCTTTGCGCCGAGCACCGCTGCACAGCGCCCCAGACTAAGCTGATTAAAAACCGCTACCAGCGAAACCGCCAACTCCCCACCATCAAGTTCGACGACCAGGGTTTTGAACACCCGTTTCTGATCGACCTCCAGCATGGCCGCTGCTTCGCTACCATACTCTTTGACCGACTGATTATGCTGGTATTTGTGAACATGGTGGTCTACTTTCGCCTTTCTGACACATGTTATCGCCGGTGTCATTCGTCTCCCCCTCTCCTGCCCCATCGACTGGATATGAGCCCTCTCCACTAGGGATTTCATTGGGCGGGATTATATGCAGATCAAGGAATTATATAGTCATCACACCCGGAATGTTCATTGCTATAAGCGCGACTATTACATTATAATTGCAGAGTTTATTAATATACTATTGATTGCGACAAACCAGACACAGCCACCCCACGGGTATTTTTTGTTTTAACTTGAAATTCATGTAGTTATAGATTTAGTTAAAAGTACTACAGGAGGTTTTAAAGTGGATACGCCGGCGAGTGAAGATAAAGTGGTATCAAGCAGCACCGGTCTCTCGGCCAGGCAGTGGATCGTTGCGGCGGTGTTTCTGGCGGTGGCGCTGTACATGTCCACGGTGGTGCCCAGCATAGAGATCGCCTGGGTGACCGGCATCCTGCTGCTGACCATCTTCCTGTTTGCGTTTGAGGTCGTCGATGTGGACGTGGCCGCCATCTCGATCATGGTAATCCTCGGGCTCACCAGCCTGGCTGCACCACTGATGGGACTGGATCAGGGTCTGGTGGATACCCGACACCTCTTTGATGGCTTCAGTTCCAACGCGGTGATCTCCATCATCGCGGTAATGATCATCGGTGCCGGTCTGGATCGCACCGGCCTCATGAGCAAGGTGGCCGCATTTATCCTGCAGGTGGGAGGTACCACCGAGAAACGGATCATTCCCATCATCTCCAGCACCGTCGCCATCATCTCTTCCTTCATGCAGAACGTGGGCGCTGCGGCCCTGTTCCTGCCGGTAGTTTCACGCATATCCGCCCGTTCCGGACTGCCCATGTCGCGGTTGTTGATGCCGATGGGCTTCTGCGCCATCCTCGGCGGCACCGTCACAATGGTGGGCTCCTCCCCACTGATCCTGCTCAACGATCTGATCCTTACTTCCAACACGGCCCTCCCGGCAGAGCAGCAAATGAGTGCCTGGGGACTCTTCTCCGTCACCCCCGTCGGGCTGGCACTGGTGGCCACCGGCATCATCTATTTCATCATTGCGGGACGTTTCGTGCTGCCGTCCACCCCGTCTGGAAGTTCATCCGTGGGCGGTGATGCGATGAAGTACTTCCATGATCTCTATGGTGTCAGTTTCGATCTGTTCGAGGTGGTAGTACCCGATGGCAGCGACCTGATCGGCAAGAAACTGGACGATGTTGAGACCGACTACCGAATCCGGGTCATCGCCAACAAGCGCACTGGCGAGGAGTCTCACATCGGCCCGGGCACCCTGGCACGAGATACCAGCATCGAGGCAGGCATGGTGCTGGGCGTGGTGGCCGCACCCAAGGATCTCCACCATTTCGTCGAGAAGTACGGTCTGAAGAAACGCGCGGCACTGCGGACCTTCTCTGAATCGCTCTCCTCCAGCAAGGCGGGTATCGCCGAGGTGGTCATCCCCCCGGGTTCCAACCTGATCGGCAAGAGCGCCCGCGACGTCTGGATGCGCAAGGTCTTCGGCATCGCCATGGTGGCCCTGCACCGGAACGGTGAGACCCTGTCTGAAGGGGATCACATCCGGGAACTGCCGTTCCACGCCGGCGACACCCTGGTGGTACATACCACATGGGAAGCCCTGGCCCGGCTGGAAAAAGATCGCAACTTCGTGGTGGTAACCACCGAATACCCCCGGGAGGAGTCGCGCCCGCACAAGGTGGGCTGGGCCGGGCTGTTCTTTGCCATCGCCCTCTCCATGGTGCTGTTCACCGACATACGGCTCTCGGTGGCACTGCTGACCGGCGCCATCGGCATGATCCTCTCGGGTGTGCTGAGCATCGATGAGGCCTATGAAGCGGTCAGCTGGAAGACCGTCTTTCTGCTCGCCTCCCTGATCCCCCTGGGGCTGGCGGTGGAGAGCACCGGCACCGCCAAATGGATCGCGGATCAGACCCTGTCCGTGGTGGGTGACATGCCGATCTGGGTGATCCAGGCCTCAGTGGCGATTCTCTCCACCTTCTTCACCCTGGTCATGTCCAACGTCGGTGCCACCGTGCTGCTGGTGCCGCTGGCGGTCAATATTGCCATCGGCGCAGGCGCAGACCCGGCGGTGTTCGCCCTCACCGTCGCCATCGCTACCTCCAACTCCTTCCTCATCCCGACCCATCAGGTGAACGCCCTGATCATGGGGCCCGGCGGCTACCGGGTGCCCGACTTCCTGCGCGCGGGCGGTATCATGACCATCCTGTTCCTGGTGGTGATGATGGTGATGATGACCCTCATATTCTGACCACCTCATGGACAACCCAACAATGGAAAGATCCCTGTCAACGACCCTACTTATGGCCGTTATCGCGGCCCTGCTGTTGCCGGCCGGCGCCTTTGCCAGCGACATGGCGACCGAGACCCTCGACCTGACCCATCACTGGGTCGGCTATCTCGCTATCGGCCTGTTCATCTTCGCCTATATGCTGGTGATGGCGGAGGAGTTCACCCACCTGCGCAAATCGAAACCGGTGATCATCGCCGCCGGCCTGATCTGGGGCATTATCGCCTGGGTCTACGCCAGTCATGGCTTCACCACGGCCGCGGAAGCAGCGGTGCGGCACAATCTGCTGGAGTATGCGGAGCTGATGCTGTTCCTGCTGGTGGCGATGACCTACATCAACGCCATGGAAGAGCGGCGGATATTCGATGCCCTGCGCACCTGGCTGGTGCGCCGCGGTTTCGGATTTCGCTCCCTGTTCTGGATAACCGGCATCCTGGCATTCTTCATCTCACCGGTGGCCGACAACCTGACCACCGCCCTGTTGATGTGTGCCGTGGTGATGGCCGTGGGGGGAGATAACGACCGTTTCATCGGCCTGGCCTGTATCAATATCGTGGTTGCGGCCAATGCGGGCGGCGCCTTCTCCCCCTTTGGCGACATCACCACGCTGATGGTGTGGCAGAAAGGGGTGTTGCCGTTCCAGACCTTTTTCAACCTGTTCATCCCCTCCCTGGTCAACTTCCTGGTTCCCGCCGCCATCATGCATTTCGCGATCCCCGATGTGAAGCCCGAACCCATGGACGAGAATGTGGAGATGCAGCGGGGCGCACGCCGCATCATCGGCCTGTTCCTGCTCACCATCGCCACTGCGGTTTCGTTCCACAATTTTCTGCACCTGCCACCGGTGATCGGCATGCTCACTGGCCTCGGTTATCTGCAGCTGTTCGGCTACTTTCTGAAAAAGAGCCACGCCCGCAACGAGGGCAGACGCTCTGACAACAAGGAGCACGATGGCGAAATGGGGACCCCGGGCGCCTTCGATGTCTTCAGCCCGGTAGCCAAGGCCGAGTGGGACACCCTGCTCTTCTTCTACGGGGTGGTGCTCTGTGTCGGCGGCCTGGGATTCATCGGCTACCTGAGCATGGCCTCCGAGCTGATGTACACGGGCTGGGGTGCCACCTACGCCAACGTGGCGGTGGGTGTGCTCTCGGCCATCGTGGACAATATCCCGGTGATGTTCGCGGTGCTCACCATGAACCCGGAGATGTCCACCGGGCAGTGGCTGCTGGTAACCCTGACCGCCGGTGTGGGCGGCTCCATGCTCTCTATCGGCTCTGCTGCCGGGGTGGCGCTGATGGGGCAGGCCCGGGGGAAATATACCTTTTTCGGGCATCTCAAATGGGCACCCGTGATTGCCATCGGCTATATCGCCAGTATATTTACCCATATGGCCGTAAACGCCAATCTTTTCTAATAACTCAAGTTTCGGGGTTCATTACTGTCAGCAGAAATGTAGGGGCGAATTTGTTCGGCCATCGAATCGACCGAATGAATTCGGCCCTACAACAGTGCTTCGGAGTGGACGCCGTAGGGTCGAATTTATTCGACCACCGAGTCGGCCGAATGAATTCGGCCCTACAACGGTAGTCTACCCACTTGTTCAGGGGAAGATGCGATTTATCGAATCCCCTTCATCCTATCCTTTTCCCTGAGAGAGAGCCTGCTGCGGAATCCTGGGCATTGTGACCTTGACAACGGCGGAGGCTGGTGTTCGAGTATGCACTGCCCAGTCTGGCTGCCCCACCAATCTCATTACAGGAACAAATGACAAAAAAAAGTTCCAATAACGCACTCCGTATCACGCGCGACACCCTGGCACTGGTGCTGGCCGGTGGACGCGGTTCCCGCCTGCATGAACTGACCCGCTGGCGCGCCAAACCCGCCCTCTTCTTTGGGGGTAAGTTTCGCATTATCGACTTCCCGCTCTCCAACTGCGTCAACTCCGGCATCCGCCGCATCAGTGTACTGACTCAGTACAAGGCCCATTCCCTGATCCGCCACCTGGTACGGGGATGGAGTTCCTTTGGCAGCGAGCTGGGGGAGTTCGTCGAGGTACTGCCCGCTTCCCAGCGCCGGTCCGATGCCTGGTACGCGGGAACGGCGGATGCCGTCTATCAGAACATGGATATCATCAAGTCACTGAATCCCAAACATGTTTTGATCCTTTCCGGTGACCACATCTACAAAATGGACTACGGCAATCTACTCTCCTTTCATGTGGAGAGCGGGGCACCGATGACCGTCTCCTGCCTCGAGGTCTCCCTCGAGGAGGCGAAGGGATTTGGAATCATGAGTGTGGACGACAACGCGCGGGTGACTGCCTTCGAGGAGAAGCCGAGAACCCCTCTCCCAATGCCTGGATCTCAGGATAGGGCGCTGGCCTCCATGGGCAACTACGTGTTCGATACCGATTACCTGTTTCAGATTCTGGAGCAGGATGCGGCCAACCCCATGTCGACCCATGATTTCGCAAAGGACATCATCCCCAGAATCCTGGCGGACAGAGAGATCGCCACCTACCCGTTTCGGGACACGGACAGCGACGGTCAACCCTACTGGCGTGATGTGGGCACCCTGGATACCTTCTGGGAGGCCAATATGGGACTGGTGGATGTAGTCCCGGAGCTCAACCTGTATGACGAGGAGTGGCCCATACTCACCTATCAGCGCCAGCTGCCATCCGCCAAGTTCGTGCTGCAGGGGCCGGGGCGGGAGGGCAAGGCCCTCGACTCCATCGTCTCCGGTGGCTGTATCGTCTCCGGCGCACTGTTGAACCGCACCCTGCTCTTCTCCCGGGTAAAAATACACTCCTACGCACGCGTGGAGGAGTCGGTGATACTGCCGGAGGTGGATGTTGGGCGCCACTGTCAGATCCGACGGGCCATCATCGATCGTGGCTGCCGCATCCCACCCGGCACGGTGATCGGAGAAAATCCGGTGGAGGATGCAGAACGCTACCGGTTGACCAAAAACGGTATCATACTGGTAACGCCTGAGATGCTGGGTCAAAAGGCGCGAGTGGGTATCTGACCTTTATTCCCCCCAATAGAGCGATACGAACAGACTATCAGGAAAAGGACCCCCTTGAGCTCTGACGAACTGCTGATCTTCACCGACCTGGACGGCACCCTGCTGGACCACGGTAGTTACAGCTGGGCACCGGCCCAGCCGACCCTCGACCAGATAGCGGCAGATGATATCCCGCTGATCTTCTGCTCCAGCAAGACCTGCAGCGAAATCCTGGAGCTTCGCGGTCAGCTGAACAACCACCACCCTTTCATTACCGAGAACGGAAGCGCCGTCTATCTCCCGGCCGGGTATTTCGATGCCGGTCAGGGGAGCCGGGAGGGGGAATACGAAAAACGCTTATTCTCGCTCGAGCGCGCTCGGATTATCCAGATACTCTCTGAACTGCGGGCAGAGTATGGGTACCGCTTCCGGGGATTCCAGGATATGTCAGTGAGTGTATTGGCGGAGTCCACTGGCCTCCCCCCTGAGGCGGCGGAAAAAGCGAAGCAGCGTGACTGTTCGGAGCCTATCCAGTGGCTGGACGAAGAGCAGACATTGCTGACCTTTCGCCGGCAGTTGGCCCAGCAGGGGCTGCGGCTGCTGCGCGGGGGGCGCTTTCATCATGTGATGGGTGAGACCGATAAGGGAGTGGCTATTCAGTGGCTTATCCAGCGCTACCAGCAGCGCTGGCCGGAACGGCGGTACACCAGTGTCGCCCTGGGAGACAGCCCGAATGACCAGGGCATGCTGGAGGCGGTGGATATCCCGGTGGTGATCGAACCGGCACGGGGGGAACCACTGCGGCTTGAGCACTCGGACAGGGTTATCTATGCTGGGGCGAAAGGCCCGGTGGGGTGGCAGAATATGATGAAGATGATACTGGCCAGCCAGAATACAAATTCGAACTCTTAGGAGGCTCTTGCAAAACGCCCCCTCTCCCCCCGGGAGAGGGTTGGGGTGAGGGGATTTAAGAGTTTTGCAAGAGCCTCTTAGGGCTCGGTTAATCCCGCCGAGAGGCTGACGTTATCAAATCAATCGGTGTTTTATCCACGTTGATCCCTGGTTGGGATACATCTCACCCTGTGAACGGTCACACAAATAAGGGAGGTCAGAAATATGGGGGACTTTTTTCAGAACGGCATCATCACCACATTGCATCACCTGCGCCAGCGGCCGCTGGAGGAACTGGAACAGGAACTGCTCGATTTCTCCCGGGTCCGCCCCATGTCGCTGGTTCTCCCCTCCCTCTATTCAGAGCTTCAGGGCCCGGCTCTGGAAAATATTGTAA
>JAUUYI010000170.1 GCA_030590525.1 Sedimenticola sp.
CCGAGCAGGATCTGACCCAGCCAGAACATGAGCGGATAGACACCGCCACTCAGCAGCACGAAGGACTCCACACCGTGCTTGGCGGTGATGTAGAGATTGGTCAGGTGATAGACCAGGGTGAAGTAGAGCACCGCCCCGATGAAGACGCCGAGCAGGTTCTTCAGCTTGGTCAGCCGCACTTCGCCCAGTTGCCGTCCCGCCCACCAGTAAGCGGAGATCAGCGTAAGGATGAAGAACGCAAGCCCGAAACTGAAGGACATGATAATGAACATGGGTGCCAGTATTGCGGTATCGTAGGCTTCCCTGGCGACCAGAAATCCGAAAATGGAGCCGGTACCGGTGGTCAGTGCGAGACGCCAGAAGAAGGCGGCAAAACCAACCGTTTTGTAGTGTTTGCTGACCGTGCGGTCGATCATGGTCCAGATATAGACACCAACGATGACAAAGAAGCCCGTGTAGAGAATGATATTCCAGGCAAATATCGACTTGAAATTATACTTGGTCATGGCCACGATGAGCCTGTCCGGCCTTCCCAGATCCAGCAGCAGCACGACCAATCCACCGGCCAGCAGGCTGATCGCCAGCAGCGCGGAGAAGCGCCCCAGCGGCTTGTACATGGGGCCGCCGAAGACCGAGCCAATGGAAGCCACATTGAGGGCCCCGGATGCGGCCACGATCAGAAAGATCGCAAACACATGAGGCAATCCCCAAACGATCTGATTGCTCATTCCGGTTACCCAGTGCCCATTATGCTCCATATAGTATGTAGCACCGAGACCCAACGCGACGATGAACGCGAGCAATGCCAGACCGCCCCAATATCTGGGCGCCGAGCACCAAAGCTCACTATAGTGCAACTTTTTCATCTACCTCTGACCTCCCCGTTCACACGTCGATGTAGCGGACGCCGGTGTTCAGTTCCAGATCCGCACGGATCTGCCGGCTGTTGTGCACCTTGAATGCCTTGGAGATCGTGCTCTCCGGGTCTTTCAGGTCCCCGAACAGGATCGCCTTGTGGCCGGCCTTGTCACAGGCCTCCTGGCAGGCAGTGGTGGTGTTCCCCGCATCGATGCGCTGTACGCAGAAGTTGCAGGACTCCACACACCCCTTGCCGCGCGGCACGGCGGCCAGCTGATTCTCCACGTTCTGATGGATGAACGAGCGCGCCTTGTAGGGACAGGCCATCATGCAGTAGCGGCAGCCGATGCAGGTGTGCCGGTCCACCATGACGATACCATCGGCCCGTTTGAATGATGCGCCCGTCGGGCAGACATCGACACAGGGTGGGAATTCGCAGTGCTGGCACATCATCGGCAGCGTGGTGACGACCTGGGTTACTCTGTCGCGCAGCTTTACTTTGCGGATCCACTGGGGGCGCTGAGCATTCCAGTCCGCATCGGATTGCCCTTCCGGCCGCTGCATCAGATCGATGCCGTTCTCCTTGTTACAGGCATCGACGCAGGCGCTGCAGTCATCGGCACACTTGTTGGTGTCGATCAGCATCCCCCAGCGCACGGTGCTGGTGACACCCCGGGCCTCGTCTGCCGCCTTGGCTACCGTGAGCAGGATACCGGGTGCGACTGTCGCCGCGCCGGCGGCAAGTAGCGTCTTGCCGATGAACTCACGCCGCTTCAAATCCAGCTGCTCATTGTGTTTGCCCATGATCACTTCTCCAGGGTCATGACGTGCAGGCGTCGAAGCCCTTCTGCATTCAGCGTGGGCTGGCCCTCGCCATCCTGCAGCAGGCCGAGCCGGTGCGGATTGACACCCTCTGCGGCACTCTCTGCTGATTCCCCCGGCGTCTTTCGATGGCACTGGAAACAAGGGAGGCTGACCGCCACATATTCGTGGCAGCTATCACAGAACTGCCCTTCACCGTTAATCGGTTGATAACCACCCTTGTCATCCTTCGCCGCGTGACATTCCACGCAATCTGACAAGCCGTATCTGGTGTCGCGAATCCCTCTGTGAACCACCTCATCCCGGCCGTGCTTGAGGAAATCCATGTGATTCCGACGCATCTCTTGCGTAGGTGCCACGCAGGCCTCAAGGGAGGCCGCCTTGGATCCAGGGGTAACAGCTCCCACTCTCGCAGGCTCACTCATGACCCCCATGGAGAGGGCTGTAAACAGCCCTCCCAAGAGCAGGCCGGCGATGGTACGCTTGATGCCGGTTGAACTACGCATTACAGCTCCTATTCACCGAGACCCATCTGGATATAGCCGGTCGGGCAGACATCGCGACAGATGTGGCAACCGATGCACTTGTCATAGTCGGTGTCCACATACCGCCCGGTCGTCGAGTCGCCCTTCTTGACCCGGAAAATCGCATCATGGGGACAGAAGATGACGCAGTTATCGCACTCGAAGCACATGCCACAACTCATGCAGCGTTTGGCTTCTTCCACCGTCTGCTCATCGCTGAGGGCGTGCAGGCGCTCCTTGAAGTGACCCAGGACATCATCTTCACTCGGCACCTCCTCACTGCGGAGGAGACGCGGGGTATAGCTGAAGTACCCCAGGAACAGATCGCTGGATCCAATTACCTCCTGTGACGAGCGGTCCTCGTAGTTGTGCACGGCATACTTGGCCTCGGCAGTCCCGCGCAGGTCACCAACCGCTTGATCGAACTGCTCCGGGTCCAGTCCCGACTCATGCAGCTTCTTCAGCAGGTCGAAATGGTGCACATCCACCTTCGGACGTTTCGGCAGGCTCTCCTGCTTGAGGAAGTGATCGATGTTTTCGGTGGCGACCGAGGCCTGACCGATGGCCGTGGTCAGCAGGTGCGGGCGAATGATATCACCGGCCACGAACTGTCCCGGCTTGCCCGGCACCTGATAGAATTTGTCCGCATCGATCAGATTACGCTCGTTGGCCAGCTCTTCCAGCCCCGCCATATCACCGCCCTGGCCGATGGCCGAGACGATCAAGTCTGCCTCCAGTACCCGCTCGGTACCTTCGGTCGGGATCGGCTTCATCCCATCCATGGTGCAGTCGCAGACCTTCAATCCGGTGGCACGACCATCATCACCCACGATCACTTCCAGCGGCATGACGCCATCCAGAATGGTCACACCCTCGTGCAGGGCGTCTTCGATCTCATGCTGTGCGGCAAACATCTTATCTTTGGTGAACAGGGATGTGAGGGTAGCGTCCACCGGCTCGGCGGCATCTGCGAGGGCCTGCTCCTGCACCATACTGGTGTCAGTTACGACATCCTCCGGATTGCCGGCTGCCGCATTGTGACCAACCCGACGGGCAACCGAAACTACGTCGATGGAGGTATCACCGCCACCCACGCAGATTACCTTCTTCCCGGTAACCTTCAGCCGACCCTCATTGAAGGCCTTCAGAAAGGCGACGCCGGAGAGGCAGTTGGGCGTACCTTCCCAACCATCCACCGGCAGACCACGACCGGTCTGACAACCCAGGGCCCATAGGATGGCATCGAACTCTTTCTGCAGTTCGTCGACACTGACGTCACGGCCGACGCGGGTGCTCATACGGGTCTCCACACCCATGTCCAGGATACGCTGGTTCTCCGCCTGCAGTTTGTCACGGGGAATACGATAGCCGGGGATGCCATAGCGCATCATCCCGCCCAGATGGGCATTCTCATCGAACACGGTCACGCCGTGGCCCATGCGTCGCAGCTGGTAGGCGGCTGCCATGCCTGCGGGTCCACCACCCACGATAGCGACCTTCTTACCGGTATCCGCACCCACCTCGAACTTGTAGCCGTTGGCCAGCGCCATGTCGCCAATGAACTGCTCTACCGCGTTGATGCCGACGAAATCCTCCACATCGTTGCGGTTGCAACCTTCCTGGCAGGGCGCCGGGCAGACTCGGCCCATCATCGAAGGGAATGGGTTGGCGTCAGTGGAGCGACGGAAGGCATACTCGTGCCATTCCATGCCTTCGGGTGGCTTCTCCTGTCCCCGGGCAATCGCCAGATAACCACGGATATCCTCACCAGAAGGGCAACTGCCCTGGCATGGGGGAGTCTTGTGAATATAGGTGGGACATTTGTGGGAGGTGTCCTGGGCGAAGATCATTTCGCTCCAGTCATCCCATTGAGTATCCCCTTCCTCGAACCGGCGGAAATTCAGTACGGTCTTCATCTCTTCAGTAGGAGTCGCCATTCTTTAGTCTCCTTTCACCCATTATTGATTGCGGTTTCTTTATCCGCCGATTTGCTGCAAGCAGGTCGACGGCGCGGATTTTGTATTCAGTTCAAATCTTGTTGTCCGGACGGGTCAAGCCTCTTCCCCCTCCTCTTCAGCACCTTCGGTTTTCTGACCGGTAAGGATGATGGCGTTACTGACCAACTGATGCACACTGACGATCTGGTCCATGTCCATGCCATAGTAGGGCAGTACCTTGGTAAACTGGCTCTTACAGATGGCACAAATCGCAGCCATGTGGGTCACGCCTTCCTCTTCCATGGCGTTCTTCAGTGCAGTCATCCTGGGCAGCGCCCCTTTCACCCGGATCTCCATCAGGTCATCCGTCAGGAGCCCGCCGCCGCCGCCGCAGCAGAAGGTCTTCTCACCAATGGTGTCGTGGTGCATTTCGACATAGTTGTTGCAGACCGCCTTGATCACGTCTCGTGGGAAGTCGAGCTGACCGCCCGGTTTATCGCCCATGCGGGTGGCCCGGGCAATATTGCAGGAGTCGTGAAAAGTCAGGGTCATCTCGTCGTTGGCCGACTTATCCAGATTGAGGTTACCTTTCTGGATCTGATCCCTGGTGAATTCCATGATGTGCTGCGGTACCGGATAGTCCGGATCCAGAAAGTCGAAAGGTCCTGCCAGCGTATTCAGGAACGCATAGGCGACGCGCCAGGCGTGCCCGCACTCCCCGAAGATGATACGCTTAACCCCCAGATCCAGGGCCGCCTTGCGTATCCGCTGGGAGATCCGTCGCATGTTCTCGTAGCTGCCGATGAACATGCCGAAATTGGCAGCCTCTGAGGCGTAGGAGCTTAGAGTCCAGCTGACCCCCGCCTCGTGGAACACCTTACCGTAACCGATCAGGCCGTCCACGTGGGGTTCGGCGAAGAAATCGGCGGACGGTGTCACCAGCAGGATATCCGCGCCCTTGACGTCGAGCGGATACTTCACTACAACGCCGGTCTCTTCCTCGACATCCTCTTCCAGCCCTTCCAGGGTATCTGCCAGCGCGCGGTCAGGCAGGCCCAGATTGTTACCGATCTTATAAACCTTGGCGATGATCTCGTTGCAGTACTTCTGGCCGTACCCGATGCTGTCCAGAATATCCCTGGCCGCCATGGAGATCTCGGCCGTGTCGATGCCGTAAGGGCAGAACACGGAGCAGCGACGACACTGAGAGCATTGATGATAGTAGCTGTACCACTCATCCAGCGTCTCCCGGGTCAGATCTTCTGCCCC
>JAUUYI010000102.1 GCA_030590525.1 Sedimenticola sp.
AGTGTCACCAGGGCAAAGCCTTGTTTCGGGTCCGGGACAAAACCGGCACTCTCCAGCCGTAACAGGGTCTCTTCGGCCGGCACCGCCCGCTTCCGGTTCAGCATCAGGGTGTCGATCATCACGTTGCCCACGAAACGGACGCGTTCACTGCCGATGCCTTCCCGGCTCAGGTTATTCTCCGCGTCTCTTTCGGTGGTAAAGAGCAGGTCCGAGATCTGGTCGGTCAATACCCGGTTGATCTCTTCCGGCATCTCGCGGTCGAAGCTGCGCAACCCGGCCTCGACATGGATAACGGGGACACCTTTTTTGACCGCCACCAGGGCGCAGGCAATGGTGGAGTTCACATCGCCCACGACCAGGATCATATCCGGCTGCCAGGCATCCAGTTCCGGCTCGAAGCGTTGCATGATTTTGGCCATCTGCCAGGTGTGTGTGCCCGACCCCACCTCCAGATCCACATCCGGCTCGGGAATGCCGAGCTGGTCAAAAAAGGATTTCTTCATCTCCGCATCGTAGTGCTGCCCGGTATGCAGCAGGCGGGCGCTGATACCACTCCCTTCCTGGTTGAAGACCCGCATGATGGGGGCGATCTTCATGAAGTTGGGGCGGGCACCAACGATGCAGAGGATTTTTATCGGGGAATTGGGCATTCGTTTTTTATTCATCATCGATATCCATGTCCATCTGGATCAGGATCGCTTTGCGCAACAGTTTTCTCTCATGCTGCAGGGTCTTTTTCAGCTGCAGGACCTCCTGCTCCAGCGCAGCGAACCGTTGTAACAGCTGATCGTCACCGGTAACCGCCGCGGTCAGTGCCGGTATCGCCTGGGGCGTAACGGTGGGCATGGGTTGCACTGCCGGTTCGGCGGGCGCCGCTTTGACACCGAGTCCCTCCCCTTCTATTTCGTCGATGACCGACTGTACCGCCCCCTCGTCCAGCAGGTGGCGCTCCTCAAGGCTACCAAATAACAGCAGCCGGTCACAGAGACTGTTTATTCGGCGGGGCACCCCCTTGGTAAAGTCGAAGATCTTTTCGAAGGCACCCGCGGTAATCTGTGGGTCATCCTTCCAACCCACCCGCTCCAGGCGATATTTGATGTATGCCACGGACTCTTCCGCATCCATGGCCTTCAAATGGAGTGCAGCGGTGATACGCTGCCTCAACTGCTCCATCTGCGGGTGCTGGATGGTCCGATCAAAATCCAACTGCCCCAGCAGAAAGCTCTGCAGCAGGGCCTTTCCGTCGATCTGAAAATTAGACAGCATCCGCAGCTCTTCGAGAGAGCGCTGGGGCAGGTTCTGGGCCTCATCGACCAGCAGCAGGACACGTTTTCCTTCGGCCTCGCGGGCACGGAAAAACTTTTCCAGCCGATCCAGCAGGGTTGATTTCGGTGCATCATCCTGCCCGAGACCAAACGAGGAACAGACGATTCGGAGCATATCCTCCGGCTCCACCTGCGTGGTCAGCAGCTGTGCCGCTACGATATCACTCGCCTCCAGTTCGCTCAGCAGATGGCGGAGCAGCATCGTCTTACCGGTACCTATACCGCCGGTAATGACGATAAACCCTTCTCGCTTCTCCAGCCCATAACGCAGGTAGGCCATGGCTCGATTATGGGGCTTGCTGTTGTAATAGAAACGGGAATCAGGGCTAAGCTGAAATGGCTTGTCGGTAAATCCATAAAATTCGCGATACATAATTTCTCTAGTTCCAACGCATACTCAAGGTCAGGCTGGCACGGTTCTCGTCATATTCATCTTCGGAACGGTCAGATATCCTTTTCCGATGCCGCAGGTCGAATGACAGGCTGGTGTTGGGACCCAAAGTGTGGCTGAGTCCCGCGGAAATCGTCCAGTTATGCGCATCGTCGTAGTCGTCATCCGCATTTCTCTCAGAGTTGTTATCCCGATTCGAGCTGGACCAGCTGAGGCTCAGGTTGGAACTGGTCTTTGGTGTTATCGGGTGACCCAGGGTAGTCGATGCGCCATAAGTATCGTTTTTATCCCCCGATTCCTGGCCCTCACGCCGGGTGGCATGGGCGCTTATACCCCACGAATATCTCTTGCCACTCAACGTATATCCCGTGCGAAGGGTGTCATTGGTGTAAAACTCGTTGTTTCGAAGATCAGGGGCATCGGGGTTGAAGATAGGATTGCCCTCATCATCGAAGGTGCGCTGTGACAACTGCTCGTCTCTGGAGGTTTGGACATCGTGTGTCAGGCTCGCGGTCCAGTTGCTCCGCTTGCGTCTGTGTGACCAGTCAAAGTAGAGGTTCCAACCTGACAACACCCGGTAACCGTAGGCGACCCGCAACGATGTCCGGCCACTGGGTGTCCAGGTGAAGCCGCTCCCGCCGCCCCAGCCTGCGTCATTGCTCTGGTCCGTCTGGATATCATATTTATCATAGAACCCGTAGAAATTGGCCGACCATATCCGGCTGAGGACATAACTGCTATCTCCTTCGGCGTGGTAGGTATTGCTGTTGTTACCGCCATCGTCATAATTCACATGGTTATAGTTCGCGGAAAGGCTCCATGGCACGACGGGGAAGCGGGTACCGCTGTCCAACGAATAACGCACGCTATGGCTGCCGCTGTTACTGGTGTCGCTATTGTTGTTTATTACGTTGCTGTATCTGTATCTCAGCTCGGAGTCCGCGTAGTTCCCGAAATGGTGCAGGGTGTAGGGGCTGATCGAGTAGTTGAAGGTCTGGGTGGTGTCATTATCGTTATTGACATTGTCACCGCCACTGCGGCCATTGGAGTCTATCAGAGCCTGGCGGGCATTTGCCGAGGCATCCAGGAAGAGCACATCCTTGTACAACTCTGCGTTACCGCTTGCCGCCAGGTTGTGGTCCAGGCTGGTATCGTTACTGGAGCGTATCCTGAAACTCGGTGCGTACCTGGCATTCATGTTGAGACGGCCACCCTCCCCGGTGACCCCGATGCTCGGGGTGATGCCCAGGCTGACCTCCCCCTCTTGATCGTTGTGGGAGAGATCCTTGTTGTCGGTATAGGTCGTATTGAGACTCAGCCCACTGGTAGTCCGCCACTGCCCGGCCCACGACACAGGGGCGGCCAGCAACACGGACAGCGCCAGGACAAGGCGTTGGAAAAAGAGCCCACGTGAGAAGACGCACCGCATTCTCATGGATTAACTGTCTCCGTAGCCACCATACCCGTACCGATTCCCATAGCCGTAGCCGTAGCTGTAGCCACCGCCACTCCATGAGAACACGTCATCTCTCGTCTTATTGAGAAGAAGTGACAGGTCATCTTTATTCTCGAGCAGAGTCAGCGCCTCCTTGACGAGGTACTGGGCGGTCTTTCCGAACTCGACCACCATCACTACCTGTCCCATCTGGGCTGCCACCACGCTCGCCTCACTGGTGATCAATAGCGGGGGAGAGTCAAATATCAGGATCCGATCGGGGTATCGAGAGGCCATTTCGTGGAGTCGCGCCTTCATGGCGTTACTGGCCAGCAACTCGGTTGCCCGGTCGTGCTTCTGGCCTGCCGGTAATATCGTCAGCTTGGGGACGTCCGTGCGCAGCAGGAACTCCCCCAGGTCCAGGTTTTCATCCTTCAGGCATTCGGTCAATCCCTGCCGCTCTGTGATATCCAGCAAACGGGAAAGACCCGGCCTGGCAAGATCCGAGTCGATGAGCAGAACCGTTCGATCCATCTCCATTGCCATGGAGATGGCCAGATTGAGGGAGGTAAAGGTCTTTCCCTCCCCTGACAGGGAACTGGTCACCATGATCAGATTGGCCGGCCGATTCACATTCTCTATGGCGCTGGAGGCCTTGTGTAATAGCGGGCGTTTGATCATCCGGTACTCTTCGGCCAACTGGGAACGGCCACTCTCGCCCGACAGGATACCTTCGATCCCCATCTCGTTGAGGATGATATCCGGTTTCACGGGCTCTTTGGGCGGTGTAGCAGCGGGGGTGGTTCGAACCCCAGCGTCAGCCGTGGCGCCAGAAACCACGCTGGTATCTTGCGGGCGCTCACCCAGTGGAGCTGTTTCTGCCTGCCGCCGGGCATCCGGAGACCCACCTACAATCCCTTGACCGGTCTTGTGCGTACCGACAGAGAGTTTATCTACCGCTTTTTCGATGATACTCATGGCCGCACTCCCCTATATTCCGACCAGCTTTCTGGCATCGTTCAGATAACCCACCCAGTCCAGTTGCAGCGAGTAGGCAGCCATCAGCAATCCATAAACCGAGAACAGGACGAAGAATACAAACAGAAAGGCTAACTGTCGCCTCTTACGCCCCGTTCGCTGGCCCTGAGTCCAGACCATTCCCACACTCCCCAGTACCGGCAGATCGGTAATCGTATTCAACAGCCGCCGGTCATCGAATGTCGGGCGCAGCTGCGACAACAGGAATGCAACCAACATGCCCAGTACGAGACCACCCACGAAAACGCCGCTGCTCAGCAGCATCCGGTTTGGGCCGGATGGATTGGGCGGAACCCGCGGTGGCTCGACGATCCTGAACCGGATCGCATTGGCACTGACATCCACTTCATGGCCCATTCTGGCGCTCTCCAGGCTCTTCATCAGGGCCTGGTGCTGATTTTTCAGAATTCCGTAATCACGATTCAGCTGTTTCGACTGTGTCTCGACCTTCAGCGCCTTGTCCACCGCCGCCGTCAGCTTCTCGATCCGTTTCTTATACTCAGTCACGACCGCCTCTTTTGCGGCGACATTGGCCTTGGCATCCGCAAAGGTGAGACGCAACTGCTGATAGACGGGGTTCATCAAGCCGGAGCTATTCTCCCCTTCCATCATATCAACTGCCGCCAGCAGCTCTTCTTCACGCTTTTTCTTCAGATCCACGATGTTCTCCCGGGTGCCGACGACATCCGGATGTTTGTCCGTGTAGCGCAGCAGCAACTCATCCAGATTGGACTCCAACGCCGATATCCGCCCGTCATAGATGCTGCTCTGCCCGGATGAGGAGAGCAGGTCGTCATACAATTCATCCCCCCCTTCGTCCTTCGCATCCTCCATCTGTTCTTTCAGCGACTGCAGCCTGTCCCCTTGAATCTTCAAATCCAGCTCGGCCTGGGTGAGCTGATTCTGGTTTTCTTTCAACTGAGCGTAGTAGCCACTTCCATCAGAGAGGTATTGAAGGTTAGTGTGCTTGAACGCCGCCTGTCTGGCCTCTGCCTCCTCCAGGCGTTTTTCGTAGGCTGCAATCTGCTGTTCCAGAAACTGGCGCGCCGAATCCTGGTCTTTGCGGCTTCCACCAAGATTGGACTCCACGAAGATGGTCAACAGCGATTTGACTACCAGTTTTGTCAATTCCGGCCGCCTGTCTTTGTAGCTGATGGTGTAAAGATTTACATCGCGTGTGCTCACCAGACCGATATTGTCTTTCAGATCTTTGATGATCTGGTCGGTTTCAGTCGCGTTCCTGGCCTGCAGGTCCATGTCGGTCATCCGCATGACCTTTTCCAGATTCGGACGGCTGAGCAGCGTCTTGGTGACCAGCAACAGGCGCTGCCGCTCATTACCCGACGCGGCGAGCCCCCGCAGAAGGGGTTTCAGCAGGCTCTGTGTATCGACATAGACCCGTGCAGATGCCTTGTACTGGTCCGGCAGCTGGGCCACCACGATCCATCCCGCTACCGATACGGCCCAGGCAATACCAAGGATCCACCAGCGAAAACGCCAGATACCCCGGATATATGATAATAGGTTGACTAAGAGATCATGAAGCATAAGTGTAGTGACATTGTGGCAATGGAATTGATTTGGTTATCGGCAAGCGAGCAGAAAAGCACAGCGTGTTTAAACGGGCTGGATGCGCTGAGGTACGAACCACGCCATTCGCGGCCACCAGAGGTGGCGACAAGGATTGTTCCTGCAATCCTATTGCATTTCCGCCGCCCAAGGATGGGCAAGTGCCGCGGGGGCATGGATGCCCAAGAGCGGCCTCCATCCATGGAGGCCAGAAGTGCCGCTTTTGCAGGGGCAACAAACCGGTCGGCTTCTATTCTCGACAGGCTCCTAGAACCACGCCTCAGGAATGATCAGGATGTCACCCGGTTTGATATCCACGTTGGCCGTGATATCACCATCTTTGATGAGATCATCGAGGCGCACTCTGTACTCCTTTTGAACCCCTTCCTCCCAGCGAATCAGCGTGGTATTGTTCCCGGCCGCAAAGTCGGTCAGGCCACCCACCTGGATCATCACATCCAGCATCGTCATACCATCATTGTACAGCATTGCCTGGGGCGACTCAGCCTCACCGATAATACGGATCTGCTCGGTGTAAATGCCAACGAAGCCGTTGACGATTACGGTTACCATGGGGTCACGCAGGTAGGTGGAGAGTACCAACTCAACCTCTCTTGCCAGTTCCGTCGGCGTTTTTCCCGCCGCCGGGACATCTTCCATCAAGGGTGCAGAGATATATCCATCCGGCCTCACCGACACCGACATGGAGACATCCGGGTTTCTCCAGACGAATATATTCACCGAATCACCCGGGCCGATCTTGTACTTGGTGGAGAATCGGGCGTCCCAGCTGGCATGCGGCAGCTCGGGGTAGGTATTTTTCGTAGCACAGCCGGGGAGCAGCAAAAACGATGTCAGTAACCCCAGAAATATATAATAATTATTCACGATTTCTCTCTCTCGCAGAACCCATATCGACGCACTATATGTTTTCACGGTTCCCAACTGTTTTCTCGCCCACCACCGTAACATTTCGATAACCCGGGGCAAACGTGCTGGGTGGATCTAAGGAGCGCAGCGACGGATCTGGCAACGCTCCATATCCCGGTGGATCCGCTTCGCTTGATCCACCCTCCATTCTTAGGTTATTGCCTGGTCTTAGCCGGAGCGTTACCCACCACCCTGAATCAGGGTGTCGGATCACACCAGGAGCCTGCCCGAGAATAGAGAACCTACTCGGCAACTGCTCCCTGCGTTGCTCTACCTCCTGCATCCATGCAGTCGTGTGGGAAACCCATTTTGGCCAGATTTCCCAATTAAATTTCGTTCCATATGTCCTCTATTCGTAACTTCTCAATAACCCTTGGGCAAACGGGTAGGGTGGATCAAGGAGCGTAGCGACGGATCCACCAATACTCCGTAGCC
>JAUUYI010000205.1 GCA_030590525.1 Sedimenticola sp.
AAGTGCATCGTTACCGGCTGGAGATCCCTGACAGTGCCACTGAGGTGGAATGTATGGAACGGGTACGGGAGGCGCGCCCGGCAGAAGAGGCCGCATTGTTCCGGCAGTTGACCCGGTTATGGATGCAACTCGCCTATGACCATGTGACACCGTCCAGGCGGCAGATGGAAGGAGTGTGCCGGGAGTGGGAGCTGGTCTTCGCCGGGGATGAGTCGTGAGAGGAAACACCCTGGTCGGCATCACCATCGTCGGGTTGTTGCTGGCCGCCGTGGTCGGTGCCGGTGCCTGGTGGTTCCTGGACCATTACCAGCGCCAGACCCGGGAGGTTCGGAGCGGACTCTCACCTGAGGCACAGCGCAACCCGCTGTTGGCGGCGGAGCGTTTTTTGCGGCGCATCGGGATACCAAGTGAGAGCATCAGCGGACGTGAGCAGCTGCTGCAACCCCCGCTGGAGCCAGGCCTGTTGCTGGTCCATCATCTGGGGCCAAGTCTGCCCCTGGAGCGGCAGCAGGCACTGCTGGAGTGGGTTCGGCGCGGTGGCCATCTGGTGATCACGGTGGAGCAGGCGTGGGACGAGGATGCGGGCAGTGGTGGTCACAGGCTGCTGGATGAGCTGGAAGTTCAGCTGCTGGTGATCGACCTGGATGAAAGGAGAAAAGGCACCTTACCTGTCCCGTTTCCCGGTCTCTCCAATCCGCTTCAGATCGCCTTCGACCCCGAGCGGGTTCTGGTCGATCTTACAGACGACGACAGTAGCGGTCACCTGCTGCGTTATCCACTGGGGGAGGGACAGGTAACGGTGTTGAGCGATAACAGGTTTCTCACCAACGATGCCATTGGTGACCACGATCACGCCCTGTTGCTGGCCCTCATGGCAGAGGGGCAGGAGCGGGCCTGGCTGCTGTACAGCAGCAACATGCCGTCTCTGGCCACCCTGGTGTGGCGCCATGCCCCTCAGCTGGTGATCAGCGGGTTGCTGCTGTCCCTGATGCTGATCTGGCGCCTGACGCTGCACACCGGGCCGCTGCTTTCAGGGGGCGTGGTGGGCCGGCCCAGCCTGAGAGAGCACCTGCAGGCAGCAGCCGGTTACCTGTGGCGTACCGATCGTGCCCGGCAGCTGTTCCACTCCTCCCGGCAATCGATAGAGCAAGAGTGGTGTCGGCGCCACCCGCTGCTGGAACGACTGAATCGGAAGCGACGCTGTGAATGGATTGCCGGGCGTACCGATCTGGCAGCAGAGGAGGTGGAACAGGCATTGTACGGGGAGTACCGGGAGCAGGGGGCTTTCATCCGGGCAACCGGGTTGCTGCAGCGGTTGGCGGATAACAGAGGGCAGAGGAGATCGGGGGGCAGGGAGCGGGCGGTAGGCGGTAGCTAGTGTTCGTCCGGAAATCTCCCTCCCTCAGCACGCCCTCACCCTGATTTTCTCCCTGAGAGAGGAGGATTTTACTAGACGTTGGTGAGTGGCAGGAGTCAACATATAGCTGCCAGTCAAAGTGGCTGTTTTCTGGGCCTTTGAAGGGCGACTATACTCCGATACCTGCCGCTTCCAGCCCGCCTGAAAATGCCTTGGCACCGAGCCGATATCCCCATGATCACGAAGGCAGTCCGTAGGTTGGGGTGAGGGACGAACCCCAACATTCCTGGTTCGGTACGGCAACTCGTTGGGGTTCGCAAGCTCACCCCAACCTACGCACTGTTTTCACCGTGCATTCGGAGTCTTCGCAAGCAATATATCACCCCTGATACTACCGAACAGTAGCTTTCCCATCTCAGACCCAAGAGACAAGCGAGATCAAGCACAATTTGTGAAAGATTTGGGCTAGACACTCCATCTTTCTTAAAACACCTCCTTGATACTCCACTCCCGCCTCCAATGCCGTTATAAATTAGTTCTAATATACGTTATATTTGACGTACGATAATATTGGCGTATTATTTGAGGCGGCAAAGAAAACTGAGAGAAGCCATGAAAGCAAATCCGGGTGGTCAGATCGACCTGCAAGAGGTTGTTGGACGTGACGAAATCATCAATCAAATATGGGAGACCCTCGAACAGCAGTCGATTCGTATGAATGCTGAGCGGCGCATCGGCAAAACCACGATTATCAGAAAACTCTGCGCCGAGCCGCGTGACGGCTGGATGCCTGTTTTCCAGGATCTGGAGAAATTCCATAGTACTTTGGAGTTTGCCGTAGGTGTATACCGGGAGGTGGAGCAGCTCCTGTCTACCCGACAAAGGATTGCCCGCCGGGCCAGGGATTTGCTCAAGTCCATCGGTGGAACCGAGGTCGGAGGTGTGTTCAAACTACCCTCCTTCTCGGGAGAAGCACCATGGAAGGAGATTCTCTCCAATTCCGTCCAGGATCTCGTCCAGGAATGCGTAAAGAGAAGTGACCGCCCGCTTTTTCTTTGGGATGAGGTGCCGTTCATGCTCGCGAACATAAAGGACCGTGAGGGTGAGGTTGTGGCCATGGAGGTACTCGACAGCCTGCGAGGGCTGCGTCAGACCCTTGGCGACAGCGGCTTGCGAATGATTATCACCGGCTCGATCGGGATCCACCACGTCATCAACAGTCTCAAACGTCAGGGTTATGCAAACTCCCCACTCAACGATACCTTTCCCGTCGAAGTCCCTCCCCTCGGCATTGATCCGGCACGGGAGTTGGCCGCCAGGTTGATCGAGGGTGAGAACATCCGGGCCAAATCTCCTGAGGAGAGCGCCGACGCCATCGCCCGGGTATCTGACCGCTTTCCGTTCTACATCCACCATATTGTCAAAGCGCTGAAGCTATCAGGGCTTGAGGGAAGCCCGGACTCCGTTGAGCAGGTTGTGTCTCAACAAATGCTGGATGCGAACGATCCGTGGGAACTCAATCACTACCGAGAGCGGATCCCCGTCTACTACGGCAAAGAGTTTGAGCAGACCGTGCTTGGAATTCTCGATAGCATTGCGGTTCGTCCCGAAGCGATATCACTGAATGATCTGTTGGTCGAGTTGAAAGGTACGGGCACACTCGACGACCGAGAGCAACTCATCGATCTCCTCAAACTCATTGAGCAGGACCACTACCTGTCACGCAACGCCGATGGCCACTACCAGTTCAAATTTCCGCTCCTCCAGCGCTGGTGGAAGCTCTCCCGAGGACTCTGAATCCTGGTTCCCACTATGAATGATCGCGCCTTTCTTTCTGTTTTTACCCCCAGCCGTACCCGGCCGGAAGATCTTGAAGCCATCTATGTCCAGTGCCATGAGATGCTGGACGATGCGGTCGAACGCATCCGCGAAAGCGCCACCACCGGAAACAAGCACCATCTGCTCTTCGTCGGACCACGCGGCACCGGCAAGACGCATCTGATTACACTCCTTCTCTACCGCCTCGGCCAGGAGAGGAAACTGGACAAGCGTCTGCGTATCGCCTGGCTCAATGAAGACGAGACCAGCACCACCCTGCTTGAATTGCTTCGTCGTATCTATCTCGCACTCATCAAGCGCTATCCAGCTGAATACACGGAGGAATCACTGGATCCCATGTATGATTTGGAGCCCGATGAAGCCGAGCAGTGGCTTATCCGGTTGCTGCTGGATAGACTGCAGACCCATACCCTGCTCATGGTCGTGGAGAATCTCGATGCCCTGTTCAAAGAGCTGGGCAAGTCCGGACAGCAGAAGCTGCGCGCCTTCATTCAAGAGAACCCCGTACTGTCGCTTGTTGCCACTGCCCAGCGGCTGGTCGACGACATCAGCAAACGCAAGAACGCCTTTTTCGGCTTCTTTCAGACCGAGCAGCTCAAGACCCTCTCTGTTGAGCAGGCCGCTGAACTGCTTGAGAAGATTGCCACACTCAACGGGCAGATGGATGTGGCCCTCTTCCTGCGCGGTGCGACGGGTCGCTCCCGCATCCGGGCGCTGCACCACCTCTCCGGTGGTAATCACCGGGTCTTTATCGTCCTCTCACAATTCATCACACGCGACAGCATCGATGCCCTGGTGGGACCCTTCGCCAAGATGGTTGACGAGATGACACCTTATTACCAGGAACGGATCCGCTGGCTCCCGGCCCAGCAGCGCAAGATCGTCGAGTACCTGTGTACCCGTGAACGACCAACCCCCGTCAAGGCGGTGGCCAGGCGACTCTTCGCGACCCAACAGACCGTTTCCAGCCAACTCAAGGATCTGCGCGAAAAGGGCTACGTCCAGTCCGCTCAGCGAGGCCGTGAATCCCTCTACGAAATTGCCGAGCCGCTGATGCGTATCTGTGTGGAGGTGAAGGAGAATCAATCCCACGATCCATTGCGTGTACTGGTGGATTTTCTGCGCATCTGGTACGACGGACGAGAGCTCTCCACTCGTTTGGTGGGATGTAATGCCGGGAGTGTGGCACGCGCCTATCTGGAATCTGCGATCGAGATGAACGCGGCGCAAGGAAACCTCAGGGCACAACTCCTGGTGGAAGGATTTCGCGCAGAACTCGACGATGAACAAGGCCTGCAGTGGAACTCGCGCATCGAGTCCTATGCCCGGGAATCCGAAGAGCTGGCACTGGCTTGTGGGGTGTGGGCAAAAGGGGATGATGCTCAGGCGCTCACCATCCTTGAACAGATCACCGATGAAAAGAGTGGCTATTCCACCAGGATCAGGGCGTCCGCCTGGATGCTCGCTGGTGAGATTCACGATCAAAACGGAGCGCTTGAATCAGTGAT
>JAUUYI010000323.1 GCA_030590525.1 Sedimenticola sp.
GGCTTTTATTCTTCTATACTCCGAAGAGAGGCAGAGGCGGAACTGCAGTGGGTGACGCAGTTCATCCTCGGCGTGCGCCGGATCAAGGGCGAGATGGTATCTGCGGGGAAACCTCTGCTGGCACTACTGAAGAGTGCTTTGTGGCAGAATGGTGGGCATAAAAGGCATGCCTACCCTACAGGATGGGCACGTTTCCTGTTTCCACGCAGAGCGTGGGAAACACTGTTTTTTCAGCCTTTCTTAGCGCCCTGCGCAAGAAATGCCTTTGCTTTTGTATCATTGAATAGAGGAAACCGAGCAATGAAAATAACCCGCCTGGAGGCCTGCGAGACGGTGCCGATCACAATGGAGGGGGTGATGGGTGCCACCAAGCAGGTGCCGATTGGAAAGGCCGATGGTGCCCCCAATTTCTCCATTCGCGTGTTCACACTGGAGCCCGGGGGACATACTCCCCATCACCAGCACGAAACCGAGCATCTCAACTATATCCTGGAGGGGAGCGGTGAGGTGCTGGAGGGAGACCAGCCACGTGCTATTGATAAGGGTGATTTCGTGCTGGTCAGACCCAATGAGCGTCACCAGTACCGTAACACCGGTGCTACTCCGCTGGTGTTTATGTGTATGGTCCCGAGCGTTTATGAGTAACTGATGGCTGAGGAGTGTGTGATGGGGTTACAACCAAACCAGACGGATTACATTCATCCCTTAAGAGTAGATGATCTGAAGAGGGCCAGGGGCAAAGGCAATCGAGGTGCTCAAGGCACCAAGGAGAGTCACAGTAACGTCGACGCCTGCCCGGCAGAGCTCATGCGGGCAGAGATGGACTATATCCGCGCCTGGCGTAAAGAGCGAGGAAGCAGTGACGTGGATGATGACAGCACAAAGCTGACCGGTCTGGCACTGTCGGGTGGTGGCATACGTTCCGCCACTTTTTCGCTTGGGGTGATGCAGGCGCTGGCGAGCCGGGGCTTGCTGAAGCGGGTGGACTATTTATCGACGGTATCCGGTGGTGGTTATATCGGCTCGGCATTGAGCTGGTTGCTCAGTAATCAGGCCTATGACAATTATAGAGTGACAAAAAGTAACGAAAACGCCAATAAAAAAACGGAGAGTGAAACACCGGAGATCCCCCGCTTCGGGGTCGACGCGGATAACTTCCCATTCGGCAGCGACGACCCGGATCCGGCGGTGGAAAAACATGCTGGGGAAGCGCAGCGGAGCCTCTTGACATACCTGCGTGACCACGGCTATTACTTGACGCCGGGTTCGGGGATCAACGCATTTTCCCTGCTGGGAGTGGTGCTGAGGGGTGCCTTTCTCAATGTGACGATGTGGATGCCGGTGTTCGTCCTGTTCTTCGTGTTCGGGCTGTGGTTTTTCGGCATGTACCATCCTGAAGTGATGCCTGTATTAGCGATGATAATGCCTGCTGATGCCTTGACGCCGCTGGGAGAGGTTGATTCTCGGCTGTTTGGGTTCGAGCTGTTTTTATGGATCGGGCTGGGGCTCTCTTTACTGCTGATGGGGCTTACCTTGCTCTATTCCCTGCTTACCTGGTTTAGACGCCAAAGCGGGGGGGCTATGCTCGCGAATATGTGGTATGGAATGCGGCGGTTCGCGGAGCACTGGGCAGCGATGCTGCTGGCCAGCATTCTGTTGCTCTTGCTGGTCGGCAGCCTGCCTGTCATAGGCGCTTACCTGAAGGGCTGGGCACCGTCGGTGGGTCCGGCGGCGATGCTGTCCGGGATGGGGATGGCCATGCGCGCTTTCCTGAAGTCCGGGGGGGATTCCAGCAGCGTATCTTCAGACATATTGGCCCCTGTGGCTGCTGGATTTTTCATGTTCGGAGGCTTTCTCGTTGCCTACGAGCTTGCGTACTGGATGGTGGATAAGGAGTGGCTGCATCTGGCGGTGTGGGTGATGATCGCATCTTCTCTGCTATTCGGCTGGTTCGTGAATCTCAACTACATCTCCATTCATCGCTATTACAGGGATCGCTTGATGGAGACCTTTATGCCGGATATCACTACGGCAATGAGCAATGAGACCGGCGCGGCGCAAGGTGCCAACGTGGCGAAACTTTTCGATTTCGCGTATCACGACACGCCCCCTTGTGGCCCCTATCATATTGTCAACACGAATGTCATCCTGGCGGACTCTAAGATGCGGGTCTACAAGAAACGCGGGGGCGATAACTTCATCCTTTCCCCCTTATATTGTGGCAGCAACGCGACCGGGTGGTGCCGGACCGAGAATTTTGCTGATGGTACGATGACCCTGGCAACAGCAGTAGCGATCTCTGGTGCAGCAGCCAACCCGAATACCGGGGTAGGGGGGGTGGGCCTGACCCGCAACCGCCTGGTCTCCTTTGTGATGTCTTTGCTCAATCTGGGTCTGGGTTATTGGGCAGAGCACCCCGACTCGGCCAAATCGCTTCTGGTAAAACACGTTCCAAACCATTTTCATCCGGGCCTTTACAGCTTCGGCAGTCTCGTTGATTGGAGTGGATTCAATGAGAATCGTGCCTTTCTCCAACTGAGTGATGGTGGGCACTTCGAGAATACGGGGGTCTACGAACTGGTGCGCAGGCGTATGCGGCTGATCATTGTCTGTGACGGTGGCGCCGATGCAGCGTTTTCATTCTCGGATTTCCAAACTACCGTGCGCCGCATCGAAGATGATTTCGGCGCCCGGATCAAGGTACTGGACGAGGCATCGCCCGATCAGGTTGTGCCCGTTCCCCCGGCACCGGGGGAAGAGGCAGTCTATCCCAAGGATGCCAGGTTTGCCCGGCAGGGCCACATGGTGGCTCATATTATCTACGCGGACGGCAGTGAGGGGTGGATGATCTTCCTGAAGACCACGCTGATCAAGGAGCTGAGCTTCAAGGTGAAAGGGTATGCAGCCCAGAATAAAGAGTTCCCGGACC
>JAUUYI010000284.1 GCA_030590525.1 Sedimenticola sp.
GACAAGATGCCAGACAGATACTATTATCTCCCGCTGCTGACACTGCTGAGCCTGGCAGTACTGCTCCAGGGCTGCGGCTTCAATCTGCGCACGTCCGCCAGCTATGAGCTGCCGCCATCCATCAGCCCGATATTCATTCAGGGGCTGGAGCGAAATAATGCGATAAAACGCAATCTTAAGGCAGACCTGCGCTCCGCCGGCATCGAGATTACACGGGACCCTAAGGCAGCCACAGCCATCCTGATCCTGTCAAAGCATAAAAGCGGTCGCCGCATAACGGCACTGGATGAAAGGGGTAAGGCCGCCGAGTTCGAACTCCGCGAAGCGGTCACATTTAGACTGTTCTCGAATGCCGGTGCTCAGATGGTGCCGAAGCAGGAAGTCCATGCACTGAGAACCTATACCGACATCCGCAACCAGGTTCTGGGCAAAGAGGGAGAGGCAGTAAGTCTGCGCGTGATCCTGAGCGAAGATCTGGCGGGGCAGATCCTGCGTCGGCTTGCAACCCAGCTCAACTAGCGAGGGCCACACCAACCATGCGGGTCCGCCTCCATGAACTCGACAGCCACCTTAACAAGGGCCTGGCACCGATCTACCTGATCAGCGGGGACGAGCCGCTGCAGATGGGCGAGGCAGCAGACAGCGTCCGCGCCCAGGCCCGGAGAGAGGGATACAGTGGGCGCGACATTCTCGAAGTCGACAAGGATTTCGACTGGGGTGAACTGATGGCCCAAGCCAACAACCTCTCCCTGTTTGCAGAACGACGCATCATCGACCTGCGAATTCCTTCTGGAAAACCTGCTGCCGACGGCGGGCGGGCGCTCTCCATGTATGCCGCCAGACCGGCCCAGGATACGCTGCTACTCATTACCCTGCCCAAACTCGAGCGCAGCCAGACCAGCAGCAAATGGTTCAAGAGCCTGGATCAGGCAGGCGTAGTGGTGCAGGTGTGGCCGGTAGAAGGCGCACGCCTGCAACCCTGGATCGAACAGCGGATGCGCAGTGCCGGCCTCACCCCCTCCCCGGAGGCGGTCGCCATGCTGGCGGACCGGGTCGAAGGGAACCTGCTGGCGGCCACCCAGGAGATAGAAAAGCTGCTGCTGCTCGACGGCCCTGGGGTCATAACTGCGGAACGACTGGTACAAGTGGTGGCAGACAGTGCGCGCTACGATGTCTTCGGACTGGTGGACTGCGCCCTGGAAGGAGATGTGCCACGTTGCGTACGCATGCTCAACAGCCTGCAGGCGGAAGGCATCCCGGCACCGGTTGTGCTCTGGGCGGTGAGCCGGGAGATCCGCACACTCTGCAGATTGGCCACTGAGGTAGACCAGGGGTGCCCCCCCCAACAGGTGGTCGCCAGCCACCGGGAAGTCTGGGAAAAAAGAAAACCCCTGGTACGCCGCGGCCTGCAGCGACAGAAGAGCGACAGTTGGCGCAAGTTACTGCGCCTCTGCGGCCAGACCGACCGGGCCATCAAGGGCCAGGATGCCAGCGACCCATGGCTGCTGCTGCAGGAGATCACGATTGGAATGGCAGGGGGAGATAGAGGGGGAAGGCCTGGGTTGGATGGTCACAGACTGGGAGCGGGCACCCCGCTACCGCAGGTTTGCTGATTTTTGTCGACAGTTCAAAGTATGAAGATCGCTTGAGTCTGCCCTTGCATTGCCCGATCTCTTTAGCAACTATCCCCTGCCGGCTTCTATATTCTGACTCTTGAATTCTATATCCTGTGTGTGATTCAGAAAAAAAAGATACCGCTTATGAGCTTGACATCCGAACAGGCGAGCAACGTCGCGCACGTTCTCACTGAGTCCCTGCCCTATATCCAGCGTTTTCGTGGCCGAACCATTGTCATCAAGTACGGTGGCAACGCCATGACGGAAGAGATATTGAAGCGGGATTTTGCCCGCGATATCGTGCTGATGAAACTGGTTGGCATCAATCCGGTGGTGGTTCACGGTGGTGGACCACAGATCGCCAACCTGTTGGGGCGGCTCGGCAAAGAGAGTGAGTTCGTGCAGGGCATGCGGGTTACCGACAGTGAGACCATGGATGTGGTGGAGATGGTACTCGGCGGGTTGGTCAACAAAGAGATCGTCACTCTGATCAACCGTCACGGTGGCTCTGCTGTTGGTCTCACCGGCAAGGATGGGGATCTGATCCATGCCCGTAAGATGATGGTCAGGCGCCAGGATCCTGGTATCGACGTCTCCGAGATTATCGATTTGGGCCATGTGGGCGAGGTGGAGAGTATCGATGTCTCGGTCGTGGATATGCTGGTGCGAGGCAATTTTATTCCAGTCATTGCCCCGATCGGGGTGGGGCGGGATGGCCGATCCTACAACATAAATGCGGATCTGGTCGCAGGGAAGGTGGCTGAGGTAATGCAGGCGGAAAAGCTGATTCTGTTGACCAATACGGCCGGGCTGCTGGATAAGGAGGGTAACCTGCTGACTGGCCTCTCAACCGAACGGGTCGATCAGTTGATCGAGGACGGTACCATTCACGGCGGTATGCTGCCAAAGATCACCTGCGCCATGGATGCGGTAAAGGCAGGGGTCAATGCCTCCCATATCATAGATGGCCGGGTGACCCATGCGGTGCTGTTGGAGCTGTTTACTGACCAAGGGGTAGGTACCCTGATACGGCGGCGATGAGAGTGAAGAAAACGAAGAAGGTTCCACGCAAGCAGATCATCCTGGAAGCGCTGGCCCGGGAGTTGGAGCAGAGCCCCGGGGCACGAATCACCACTGCATCACTGGCCCGGGCCGCCGGAGTTTCCGAGGCAGCGCTCTATCGTCACTTTGCAAGCAAGGCAAAGATGCTCGAAGGGTTGATCGGCTTTGCTGAAGAGACAGTATTTGCCCGGATCAATCAGATACTGGAAGAGGAAAAAGAGAGCAGGGTCCGCTGCGGAAGCGTGATCTATCTGCTGCTTGCCTTTGCCGATCGTAATCCGGGTATCACCCGAGTGCTTCTGGGAGATGCACTGATGGGAGAGAATGAGCGCCTGCACGTCCGGGTGGAACAGTTCTTCTCCCGACTCGAGACCCAGCTCAAGCAGATCCTGCGTGAGGCGAGGATGCGCGAGGGGGTGGCCCGGCCGGTCAATCCGGAGCTGGGTGCCGGGTTGATGCTGGCGCTGCTGGAAGGGCGCCTTCACCAGTTTCTACGAACCCGTTTCCGGATCTCGCCTCTCGACCACTGGGAGGCACAGTGGCGGCTGATCGAGCCGCTGCTGTTTCCGGAGTAACAGCGGCCGGCTGCCGTCCCGGCGGCGGCTTTAACGGTCTCTTTCGGAGAAATGCCCGGAAGCCCTTGCGGATCCGGTCTACCGTTTCTGATGCGCACAGGTTACGACCCTGTGGTGACGGTTTGCACTGCAGGTCCATGAACAGGTGTGCCTCGGACGTGCCCTGGGTGTGGATACGGGCCGCAGTGATGCTGATGTCTTTCTCCGTCACCGGATTGGCAGTCATGATGATGTTTCTGGACAGCATC
>JAUUYI010000025.1 GCA_030590525.1 Sedimenticola sp.
GCCCTGGGAACGAGGAAGCTCTGGTCCGTCCGTGCGCGGTCGATCTCGGCATCGCGTTTCTCCCACCGGGCGAGGATGTCGGGCAGGTCGCTCTTCTCCGGCTGCGGGGTGCGCTTGTCGTCCAGGGAGTAACCATCGGCTTGCATGTCGTAGAACCAGACATTGTCAGTACCGCCGGAGTTGGTCTTGGTGAAGAGCAGGATGGCGGTGGAGACGCCGGCGTAGGGCTTGAACACGCCCGAGGGCATGGAGACGATGGCGTCGAGCTTCTGCTCCTCCACCAGCGTCTTACGCAGGGTCTTGTGCGCCTTGGAGGAGCCGAACAGCACACCGTCCGGCACGATGACCGCAGCACGTCCGCCGGTCTGCAGCAGGCGCAGAAAGAGTGCCAGGAACAGCAGTTCGGTCTTCCTGGTCTTGACGATCTGCTGCAGGTCCTTGGCGGTGGACTCGTAGTCGAGGCTGCCGGCAAAGGGGGGATTGGCGAGGACCAGAGAGTATCTCTCGGCATCGTTCTCATCGGACTGGGCGAGGGAGTCCTTGTAGCGGATGTCGGGATTCTCGATGCTGTGCAGCAGCATGTTCATGCTGCCGATGCGCAGCATAGTGGGGTCGAAGTCGTAACCGTGGAAGGTGTGCTCGTTGAACCGGCGACGGGCGTCGCTGTCCCGGTAGATGGCATCGCCGTGATGTTGGCGTAGATACTCGGCGGCGGCGATGAGAAAGCCGGCGGTGCCGCAGGCCGGGTCGCAGATCATCTCCTTTGGCGTGGGGGCGGTCATCTCCACCATCAGCTTGATGATGTGGCGCGGGGTGCGGAACTGGCCGTTCTGCCCGGCGCTGGCGATCTTGCCGAGCATGTATTCGTACAGGTCTCCCTTGGTGTCGCTGTCGGCCATGTCGATGCTGCCCAGCTGGTCCACCACGTTGGCCAGCACACGCGCCGTTGGCATCATGAACAGCGCATCCTTCATGTGGTGGGTATAAGTCGATCCACCCTCACCGTCCTCCTGACCCTTCTGTCCGAGGGACTTGATGAAGGGAAAGACCAGGTCGCGCACCGTTTCGAACATCTTCTCCGGCGCGCTCTCCTTAAATCGGGACCAGCGCAGCTGCGCCTGCGCCGGCGAGAAGATCGGCTCCTCGATGGGCTTGCCGGTGCGGGCGGCCTTGCTCTCCTTGAGGGTCTGCAGCTCATCGAGCCGCTTGATGAACAGCAGATAGGTGAGCTGCTCGATGACCGACAGCGGGTTGGAGATCCCGCCGGACCACATGGTGTTCCAGATTTGGTCGATTCTGCCTTTGAGTTCGCCTGTGATCATGAAGTCTTCTCGTCGGGAGGTTGTATCGTCATCGCTCAATCTATGATGGCTTTACGCAGAGGTGGAGGGTTATTCCCGCGGGTATTCAACCCAATCCAAAGTGACCAGGCCGGGTTTGGGTGAAGTCAATTCAAACGGTTCGGTATGAAACATCGAGGGCACTGATACAGCGGAACAACTCCATTGGCCGGGATTGCTCCTGGTGATCTTGCCCATGGAGATCTCCAGATACGAGGTGTCCCAGCGGGGTGTCGGCTGGGACAGGTAACCGCGACTTGCCGTAGCTACTGCAGACCAAGGGCGATGACTTGGGTTGCATGGTCTTTGCTGCGGGGGCGCGTCGAACATGATAGCGTACAAACCGCGGTTTAGTCAGCAGTAGATGCCGGTGGGATGTGAAGACGCCAGCGGCCTGCAGCGGGAGGGGGCTGATGTCAGCCGATCAAGTCCTGCGGGACTACTTCCCGAGCGATCTGGGTGCTAAATGAGCGATTATGTCACCAGCCGCTGATCCCCGCACCAGCCCGCTCCTACACCTTGGTTCCGCCGCTGAAAGATTTTGTAACGCTGGACAAGAGCTTGCCCATGCCAAATATCGAACAGCTGTGGCTGGAGGATCATGCACTGACCGCCGTGCAGCAGTCCATGCCGGGTATTTCCGCTCCCTACAAGGACAACGTGCCGCTCACTATGACCCGTCTGCGGCGTTTCGCCATCGGACTGATCAAGTCCAAGAGCCGTGACAGCGTTGCAGCCACTTTCCGCAAGCTCTCCCGAAATGTATGCCATGTCTTCGACTATCTGCGTATGACAGACAATTCCACTCCACGATCACAGCCTTCCTCTTCTCAGGCCGGTTAGAACGAATTCGCCGTGCTTGGGACGGTGAGTCAGCTTGACGGCTCTATGATCTGATAATACTATTCACATATGGCGTCATATCAACGTCATATTAACGTCATATCAACGTCATATTAACGCATACAGGTGAGGCTTATGGCACGTTACACAATCGATTTATCAGGCAAGGTTTTGAGTGATCTGGATAAATTTGCCCAAAAACACCACATCTCCCGTGCAGAAGCGGCCAGACGTGCTTTTGCGATTCTGGCAATTGCCGATAAAGAGAGTGAAGAGGGCAATGAGCTGGGAATTATAAGTGTTGGAAAGGGTGGCGAAGAGACCAAGGTGGTCTCGAGGATCGCTGTGGCTTCGTGATGGCTGACGATGACGGTGGGACTGTGGCAGGAGGCGAGGAGAGCATTAACCTTGTAGATTATTATCAGGGAACGGAGAAGGATGTAGTCGGTCTTGCCTATTTCCGGTGAAGCCAACTGCGGTTCCTGTCACACCGGTGATGCCATGAACAACATGCACGCAAATGGCGATACGCTGGGCTCACCCAGCGATAACATTCGCCTGATGCAGGCCTATCGCATCGATGACAACAAGGCTACGCCGATTGTGCCGAGCAACAAGCGCTTCGCCGAAAACTCCTCTGGAACCGGACCTCAGGGTAACAATCCGATGCTCTACCGGGTCAGCAAGGGCCACGAGGAGGTGTACTGCGAGGCTTGTCACGGTGCCACCCACGGCATCTGGCCGAATAAAAACCCCGCGGCCAACGACAATGTGGCAGCGATGCAGCTGCAAGGACACACCGGCACCATCAGCGAGTGCAGCACCTGTCACGATCCCAGGGCGTTTGAAGACAGCGGTTCCCTGGAGCTCAGCATGGATGGTCCCCATGGGATGCATGCCGTAGGCAGCTATACCTGGAACAAGAAACACAAGGAGGCCAGGACGAACGGGGGTGACAATTGCCGGACCTGCCACGGTAACAACGGTGAGGGGACCGTACTGTCCCGGATGTTCAAGGACCGGACACTGGAGTGTAAGGACAACAAGGGTACATTCTGCTCCGATGAAGGTCCTGAACTCTTCGAAAAAGGCCATCAGGTCGGTTGTGCCGATTGCCATGAGAATGAGTTGTAACCACTGACTTAGGGAGCCTCTGATTAAGTCTGAACGAAGCAGATTGTGGAACAAAATGTTCGGGATTAAGGCGCAAATCGCACGTAATAGCAGGCTATTGCGAAGATTTGCAACGCAGAGCCCGGACATTTTGGCCGCAAGATGCGAGTTCACGACTTGATCAGAGGCTCCTTAAGGCAACCGTGCCCTGAACAGGGTGTGGTTGCCTGATTTGATATACAAGTCTCACCCAGGCAGGGTGGGCCTTTTTTCGAGGCAAAAGAAAACCCGGCACAGGGCCAGGTCTTCAGGACCAGTCTTTAAGGGCTCGCGCAGTAATAACTCAAGTTTCGGAGTTCATTGCTATCAGCAGAAATGTAGGGTCGAATTTATTCGACCACCAAATCGGCCGAATGAATTCGGCCCTACAACGGTGATCTACCCACTTGATCAGGGGAAGAAGAGACGGCCTGATTCAGTCTTTTATATCATCTGAACCCCGAACTTGAGTAATAATTGCGCAGGCCCTGATTACAAGATCAGCCGGCAAAATTCCCTGCAACGAAATCCCAGTTGATCAGGTTCCATATCGCTTCCAGATATTTGGGGCGGGCATTGCGGTAGTCGATGTAGTAGGCGTGCTCCCAGACATCGACGGTCAGCAGCGGAGTCTTGCCGTCGGTCATCGGGTTGGCGGCATTAGAGGTGTTGACGATCTCCAGGCCGCCTTCGCTGTTCTTCACCAGCCAGGTCCAGCCGGAGCCAAAGTTGGTGGCGCCAGAGGTGGAGAGCTTCTTCTTGAACTCATCGAAAGAGCCGAAGGCGCTGTCGATGGCAGCTGCCAGGTCACCGGAGGGTGCACCGCCGCCGTTGGGGCTCAGGCAGTTCCAGTAGAAGCTGTGGTTCCAGACCTGGGCACCGTTGTTGAAGATGCCACCGGAGGCCTTCTTGATAATCTCTTCCAGGGAGGCGTTCTCGAACTCGGTTCCCGGGATCAGGTTATTCAGGTTAGTGACGTAGGTCTGGTGGTGCTTACCATAGTGGTACTCCAGGGTCTCCTCGGAGATGGTGGGTGCCAGGGCATTCTTTGCATACGGCAGAGCAGGTAGTTCATGAACCATGGGTGTTTCTCTCCTCACTTGTTGATCAGGGTGGCAGGTTAACCCGCATTTCTCACCAGGATGACGAGCCCTCGCTTGATCTTTGAATCCACAAGAAATTTCCCGCAGTCGGAAATACAGCCCGTATTCCGCTCCTTCGGAAAATTCCTTGTGAATCCAAATCTCTGTGCGATCATCTCGCCACCTGGTGAGAAATGTGGGTTAATAACCTACCGATTTCCTCGGAAAATTATGGCCGAATTCTAAATCCCGCGGATCCTCTTTGCAAGTGGTATCTCTCTCGCCATCGATGCATGGGTTTAACTGAGTGCCTGTGATCCTTTCTCATTCCGGGTTCAGACTGTGGCGCCAGTGGTGCGCTTCCTTATCGAACAGGCGATGGCTCTCTTCCGGGCCCCAGGTGCCTGCGGGGTAGGTCTGGATGTAATCCCGCTCCATGGACCAGACCCGGAGCACCGGGTCCACCACTCGCCAGGCATACTCCACCTCATCGTAGCGCAGGAACAGGGAGCGGTCGCCGTCGATGACATCCAGCAGCAACTCTTCATAGGCATCCGTCAGGGTGTCACCGCTGGTACGCAGACTGGCGTCCAGGCTGGTCTGGCGGGTGCGCATCTCCAGGCCTGGCTCTTTGACCGTCATTTCCACCCGCAGACACTCACAGGGTTGGATACCCAGCAGTACCCAGTTCTGCTTCATCTGCTCCACCTGGGTATTGCGGAACAGCTGTTGCGGCGGGTGGTGAAAACAGATGGAGACCAGAGACTGCCCCTGGGCCATGCGTTTACCGGTGCGTAGGTAAAAGGGTACTCCGCGCCAGCGCCAATTATCGATATTGACCTTGATGGCGGCATAGGTCTCTGTGACGCTCTCCGGTGGGACATTCGCCTCCTGCAGATACCCCGCTACCCGTTCCCCTTCTATCATGCCTTCACTGTACTGGGCACGGAAGGCGTGTGCGTGGACCGCAGAAGGGGGTATCGGGCGAATCGACTTGAGTACCTTGACCTTTTCGTCCCGCAGGGATTCCGCCTCCAGGGAGACCGGGGGCTCCATGGCGATCAGGGTCAACAGCTGCAACAGGTGACTCTGGATCATGTCCCGCATGGCGCCGGCGCTATCATAGAAGTGGGCGCGGCTGCCAACCCCGATGGTCTCGGAGTGGGTGATCTGTATATGATCGATATAGTTGCGGTTCCAGAGTGGCTCCAGCAGGGTGTTGGCGAAGCGGAATACCAGTACATTCTGCACTGTCCCCTTGCCCAGATAGTGGTCTATGCGGTAGACCTGATCCTCCCGCAGATAACGGCCGATTCTGCGCTGCAACGCCTGGGCACTCTCCAGGTCGTAGCCGAAGGGTTTTTCGATCACCACCCGCTTCCAGCCGTGATCCTCTGACAGCAGACCGGCTGTGTGCAGGTTCTCCACTACCATGCCAAACTCTGCAGGACTGATGGCCATGTAGAAGGCGATATTATCGGCGAAACGTGCGTTGTCACTCAGGTAAGTCTGGAGCCTGGGGTACATCTCCCGGGTGGTAAGGTCACCCCGGAAATAGTCCAGGCGCTGGCTGAAACGCTGGAAGATCTCCTCATCCAGTTCCCCCCTTACCTTGTCTTTCACCCACCCCCGTATCTCATGGATGCTGTGCTCCCGGTCCCAGTCACGCCGACCGAGGGCCAGGATGCGGCTGCCTTCGGGAAGTTTCCCGGCAACCTCCAGATGATAGAGCGCGGGCATCAGCTTGACCCGGGAGAGATTGCCGGTGGCGCCAAAGATGACGTAGGTGCAGGGCTGGCACATTCAGGGTCCCCTGGTTTGGTGGGATAACGATGGGTTTTGCAGTATGGCATATCTGTAACGGGTGGCAATCACCCTTCTCTGCAATGGTGTAAACTATTCAGTGTATCAGGGCCGCGAGCCCTTACTAGGAGGCTGTCGGATTTGACCGCTCTCCAGGGATTTGCAGCCGATTAGCGTTAAATCCGACAGCCTCCTAGCCTCTCTATGAGGTTGCGCTAGCGGTTTGAACAGAAAAGGGCAGAGGACAGAATGTGTGGAATTTGCGGTGAACTGAGGTTCGATGGCCGCCCCGCCGACCTGGATCGCATACAGCGAATGATGGCCCGGCTGGAGCGGCGCGGACCGGACCATGGTGGCAGTTACAGCGATGGTGCGCTGGGGTTCGGGCATCGGCGACTTGCAATCATCGATCTCTCCGAGCACGCCAATCAGCCGATGGTGGACCAGGAACTGGGCCTGGCCCTGGTCTTCAACGGTACCATCTACAATTATCCTGCGTTGCGCACAGAATTGCAGGGCATGGGTTACCACTTCTTCTCGGATGGCGATACGGAAGTGATCCTCAAGGCATGGCACGCCTGGGGGGTGGAGTGTGTGGAGCACATGCACGGTATGTATGCATTTGCCATCTGGAACCAGCGGGAAAAAGAGCTGTTTCTGGCCCGGGACCGGCTGGGGATCAAACCACTCTATTACTCTGAGGATGGCAACCGGATTTGCTTCGCCTCAAATACCCAGGCTCTGCTTACCTGCGGGGGTGTAGATACCTCCATCGACCCGGTCAGCCTGCATCACCAGTTTACCCTGCATGCGGTGATCCCGGCGCCAGGCACCATCCTCCAGGGGGTGCGCAAACTGGCGCCAGGCCACACCCTGTTGATAGACAGCAAGGGTGAGCACAAGGAGCGCCGCTACTGGCATCTCTCCGCAACTCGTCCGGAGAGGCCCCTATCTGATGAGGATTGGCTGGAAGCGATCCATGACAAGTTACAGACTGCAGTGCGCAAGCGCAGCGAGATCGCCGATGTGCCGGTGGGGGTGCTGCTCTCCGGTGGCCTCGATTCCAGTTTGCTGGTGGCTCTGCTGGCCGAGGCGGGTGTATCCGATCTACGCACCTTTTCTGTAGGATTCGAGGATCACCCGGAGGAGAAAGGGAACGAGTTCGAATATTCGGATCAGGTGGTGGAGCGTTACCAGACCCGGCATCGGAAGTTTTTGATCCCCAACGACCAGGTTCTTCCGCGTCTGCCCGAAGCGGTAGATGCCATGGCCGAGCCGATGTTTGGTCAGGATGCCGTCGCCTTCTATCTGTTGGCGGAACAGGTCTCGAAGGAGATCAAGGTGGTCCAGTCCGGGCAGGGTGCTGACGAGGTGTTCGGGGGTTATTTCTGGTACCCGAGGATGATGGCAGAGGCGTCAGGCACCCCGGTGGAACGTTTTGCACGGCACTACTTCGATCGGGACCATGAAGAGTTTCTGCACACCGTCACTCCGGCCTATCGGGGTGAGGATTACACCCGGGAGCGAATTGCCAAGCTGCTCTCCGAGCCGGACGCGGACAGCTTCATGGATGCGGTATTGCGCATGGATGTCACTACCCTGATCGTGGATGACCCGGTGAAAAGAGTGGATAACATGACCATGGCCTGGGGGCTGGAGGCGCGGGTACCGTTTCTCGATCATGAGCTGGTAGAACTGGCGGCACGCTGCCCGCCGGAACTGAAGCTGCGGGACGGGGGGAAATACCCGCTAAAGGCGATGGCCCGCGGACTGCTGCCGGATTCGGTCATCGACCGGCCCAAGGGGTACTTCCCCATGCCGGCCCTGAAATATGTCCGCGGTGATTTCCTCCACTTTATGCGGGACATCCTGGAGTCCCGGGCATGCCGGGAGCGGGGGCTCTACTCCCGTGCCTATGTGGATATGCTGCTGGCGGCACCGGAGATGCACCATACCCGCCTGCAGGGGAGCAAGCTCTGGCATCTGGCATTGCTGGAGTACTGGCTGCAACGCAATGTGGATGGGGTGGGCTGAGGACAGAAGACAGAAGACAGCAGCGTAGCCTGGATGGAGCTTGAGCGGAATCCGGACCCGGTACGCACCGTGGAGCGAGCGGGATAAGCTCTGAAATACTGGTGATGGGGGGTCAATAGAGGAGAGTAGGCAGGGGTCAGAACGGGTTCTGAAAGCGTCATTGCTTCTTCATTCCGGCTTTCGATTCCTAATACTTCAACTTCCAACTTCCGTTTTTTAGAAGGAACGATTCATGATGACAATCGCAATAACCCTGCATCTGCTGGGAACCGTGGTGTGGGTAGGTGGGATGTTTTTTGCCCACATGGCCCTGAGGCCAGTAGCAAACAGCCTGCTGGAGCCCGGTCAGCGTCTGCCCCTGCTGCACGGGGTCCTTAGCCGTTTTTTCCTCTGGGTCTGGGTGGCCATTGCCAGCCTGCTCGGGAGTGGCTACTGGATCTTTATTTCGGTGCTGCACGGCAAGGCACCACTCTATATCCACCTGATGCAGGGCATCGGCCTGGTGATGGTGGGGATTTTCAGCTTTATCTATTTCGGTCCGTTCAGGCGTATGGGTGCAGCACTGCGGGCAGGGGAACTGGCGCCTGCGGGTAAGCAGATGGCCGTTATCCGGCGTCTGATCGGCACTAACCTGATTCTTGGACTTATCGCTACCCTGCTGGGGGGGTTAAAACTGTTTTAAAATTCGTAACCCGGGAAAAAAACGGTTTATTCACCGGGTAGCTATGGATTAGTTACGTAGGATGGGCAAAGGCGCGAAGCGCCGTGCCCATCACTGGGCTAGGCAGCACAGCTTTTGATGGGCACGCTGCGCTTTGCCCATCCTACGATGATGCAAAGGGAGCAACGCCATGAAGTTCAACCATTTTCAGAGGTGAGCTGAATGGCCATAAACTTTTTTATAAATTCGCAACCCAGGAAAAAAACGGTTTTTTCGCCTGGCAGCTATAGACTAGAATCCAGCAGACTGGAAATTGGGGTGATCGCCCCAATGTTGGGGGATCAATCCCTACAATTACTCACCCAGAGGTAAGCAGATGGATGTATTGGAGCGTATCAAGGAGCAGGTGGAAGGCAACCCCATCGTGCTTTACATGAAAGGGACACCACAGTTTCCCCAATGTGGCTTCTCATCCCGTACCGCGGCCGCCCTGCAGGATTGCGGCGTCAAATTTGCCTATGTGAACGTGCTGGCTGATCCTGAAATCTTTGAGAACCTTCCACGATATGCTGATTGGCCCACGTTTCCCCAGCTCTATATCAACGGCGAACTAGTTGGTGGTTGTGACATCACTCTGGAACTGCATGAGAGTGGTGAACTGCAGAAGATGACCGGCGAGGCGGCCAGGAACTGGCCGGAAGAGGAGGAGAAAGAAGGCGGGAGTTAGGCGCCTGTAAATCTTCTCCCGTTCCCAAGTTCCGCGTGGGAACGAATCCCCGGACACTCCCGTGTCTACGTTCCCGTATCCCCAGCCTCCAGCGCCCGCCACCGGTTGACGATGGCGCAGAATAGCTCGGCCGTCCTCTCTGCATCATAGACCGCGGAGTGGGCCTCGCTGCTGTCCCACTCCAGGCCGGCGGCCTGTGCTGCCCGGGCCAGTACTGTCTGGCCATAGGCGAGGCCTGCGAGAGAGACGGTGTCGAAGGTGCTGAAGGGGTGGAAGGGATTGCGTTTGACCTTGCTTCGCTCTGCCGCTGCGTTGATGAACCCCAGGTCGAAGAAGGCGTTGTGCCCTACCAGGATGGCGCGGGTACAGCCACTCTCTTTGATTGCATGGCGGATGGGGGTGAATACCTTCTGCAATGCCTCCCGTTCCGGCAGCGCCATACGAAAAGGGTGGTCCGGGTCGATGCCATTGAAGGCGAGTGCCTTTGGGTCCAGATTGGTGCCTGGATAGGGCTCTACATGGGTGGAGTGGGTCTCTGCAGGAAGCAGCAGCCCCGCGGCATCCATGCGTACCGTGACCACTGCTATCTCCAGGAGTGCGTCTCTGCTTGCATCGAACCCCCCTGTTTCCACATCCACGACAACGGGCAGGAATCCGCGGAATCGTTCTGAAATCGATCTATTATATTGGGTCTTGCTCATGGCGGCACAGGGTAACTCTATTGTCGCATCAGGTCACCTGCAGCGGGTTGGTCCGGGTATCTCAATAATTCTGTGTGGTTGCCGCTGTTGTAGTAGAAGGTTGTCAGAATGGTATGAGATTTTCCGGGTCAGCCGATGCCTCTTCCTGGGAAATTAAGGTATGCTCGATATTCCCAGCAGAAATAACCCGGCTTGAGCCGGTGGTATTTGTGGAAGGCAGTCCCGGGTGCCCCTGGATCGGCACGCTCATCGCTTCCCCTGGCGTAAGTTTCGAGCGCGGGGTGTGGGATACGAATGGGAACGATTACCCTGGTGAGTAATAACAACAAAGCACTGAGTGAGGGATCGGCAGCGGGTTTTCTGCTGCTGCTGATCCTGTTCCTTTCGGGGTGTGCGACCCAGGGATATCGGGATCCCCGGGATCCATTCGAGGATATCAACCGGATAACTTACCGCTTCAACGATGTCCTGGATAAGGCCGTAGTGACGCCAGTGGCTAAAGGCTACAAGTGGATCACCCCGGCACCGGTCGATCGCGGGGTCACCAACTTCTTCAGTAATCTCGCGGACGTCCGTTCCTCGGTCAACAATCTGTTGCAGTTCAAAGTGGCGAGGGCCACCAGCGATGCGGCACGCGTGGTCTACAATTCCACTTTTGGCCTGCTCGGCTTCATCGATGTGGCGAGCCCTATGGGACTGGAGAAGTATGGCGAGGATTTCGGGCAGACGCTGGGTTATTGGGGGTTGGGGCCCGGTCCCTATATCGTGCTGCCTCTGTTGGGTCCCAGTAATGCCCGGGATGCGGTCGGGCTGGTCGGTGACTGGTTTCTGGACCCGGTTCGTCTGATCGAAAGGGATCGCTGGCGTTATGGTCTGGTTGCTTTACGGTTGGTCGACAAGCGGGCAAATCTGCTCAGCGCCAGCCGGATCATGGATGAGGCGGCCCTGGACCCTTACGAATTTCTGCGGGATGCCTATCTGCAGAAGCGACGCAACGATGTGTATGACGGTCACCCACCCCTTGAAGATTTTGATGAGGAGTTTGATGAGGGATTTGATGACGAGGAGTTTTACGAGGAAAAACAGGAGTAACCGGGAGATTAGATGAAGATTGGCGCCGATTGAACACACATTTGGCTTATTGAGTATCCCCCCATAAGTAATAATTATATATGAATAATCAAATTGAATTAGTATAAATCAGTAAATACTAATATTATCTATTCCCAGAAAGACACCGCAGTAAAGCAAGAGGGTCTTTCCACACTGACAGAAGTAGTCAAATTCATTGAATATATACCTGGAGAGAGATTATGAAAAACGTTGTTAAGATCGCTACAGCTGCTGCGTTGTTCGCCGTTTCCGTTTCCGCTTCCGCATGGTGGGGCGGTGGTCCCGGTGGCGGTGGCTGGGGTGACGACATGTTTGGTGATGGCTGGGGTGACGGCACCATGGACTTCAACATGAGCGCCCGTGGTTCCGGCTCCGGCTATGGTCGTGGCCGTGGCTATGGCTATGGCCGTGGCTATGGTTATGGCTCTCCTTACTATGGCGGCGGCTACGGCGGCTATCCGTATGGCGGTGGCTATGGTGCCCCTTATGGCGGCGCCCCTTATGGTGCTCCTTATGGCGCTCCTTATGCAGCCCCGGCAGCGCCTGCCGCTCCGGCAGCCCCTGCCAAGTAAGGTCGCTTTAAACTGAAATCTCCCTGCCCCTGGCGACGAGGGCAGGGCAGGTGTTTACGGTGGGCCCCTTTATGGGGCCCATTGCATGATGGAAGGTCAATTCAGAATGAAAATAACTTCAAAATTATTTGTTGCCACGCTGCTGAGTGCCGCAACCCTCTCCGCTGCCTGGGGTGCTCCCTGCAACGATGCCAATATTGGTCGGGGGGGGTATGTTGCCTATCCCTATGGCGAGCCACAGATCGCGCCGCAGCTGACCAAAGAGCAAATCTCTGCCTTTGTTGAGCAGCAGAAGGCGTTTGCCGAACAGCAGGCCCGGTTCGCAACCCAGGCGATGGAGACGCAGCGTCAGTATATCGAACAGATGATGGTCAGCCAGCCGCTGCAGGCGGAACCCTTTGTCGGAAACCGGATGCCGAGCGAGCCCGGATTCGATCGGGGCAGCGCGGATATCCAGGCGGAGCGTGACCAGATGCGCAAGCAGATGGAGGCTTATCGTCAGGAGATTGCCGCGAATCGCCCGGCCAGGCCTGATCGGGCGGAGCCCAAGGCCCGTCGTGAAGATATGCGGACACAGATGGAAGTGCGTCGTGCCGAGATGCTGAAGCAGATCGAGGCCCAGCGCAAAGAGGTGCAGCAGCGGCATGCGGCCATGCACAAGCAGGTGGAAGAGAGACGGTCGTGTCGTGAAATCTGATTCCGGTCAGGTTGGTTGAACGAAAAACGCCTGCGGGGATTTCCGCAGGCGTTTTTTTTGCGGGGTTATCAACTCAAGTTTCGGAGTTCAGATGAGGCTCTTGCAAAACGCCCCCTCTCCCCCCGGGAGAGGGTTGGGGTGAGGGAATCAAAAGAGATA
>JAUUYI010000204.1 GCA_030590525.1 Sedimenticola sp.
CAGCTTCTGCGTTGCAGATTCAGTTACATAATCAATGATATGCGCCTTCATCTGCGTCTTGAATCTGAGCTGATATCCTGCGCATTATCGGACAAATCATTATTTCTGAGGCCCTAATGTCCCGTGTAGAGGGAATCGATCAGCTCACGGTAGCGCTCCATGATCTGATTCTTGCGTAGCTTGAGTGTCGGCGTCACCAGGCCCTGGTCGATGGTCCAGGGCTCCAGCTGGATCGCCAGCTTCCGGATGCGCGCATAGCCGGGAAATGGGTGGAGAGAGCCGTTGATACGCTCCAGCAGGGCCCGGATCACCTGCTCGCTGCTGGTGATGTCATCCTGCTCCGGGTCCAGTCCGAGTTGCCGCACCAGATGGCCGAACAGTTCCGGGTCTGGCACCACCAGTGCCGACAGATAGGGTCTGCCTTCCCCGATGATGAGTATCTGTTCGAACAGTCCATCCTGGGTGATCGCCATCTCCATATCCGCGGGTGGCACCTTTTCACCCGTCGCCAGTACGATGATCTCTTTGAGGCGCCCGATGATGTAGACGTGTTCTTCTTCTATCCGGGCCTGATCCCCCGTATGCAGCCATCCCTCCGAATCCAGAACCTGGTGGGTGGCGGTTGGATTATTCCAGTAACCGAGCATGACACTGGGGCTCCGGGTGATCAGTTCACTCTTCCTGGCAATCTTTATCTCTATGCCCTTGAGAACGATACCGACACTCGCTGGGATATTATCCTGCAACGGATTGGCGGTAATCACCGGGCTGGTTTCGGTAAGTCCGTAGCCCTGTTGAATATCGATTCCCAGGCCGATGAACATGCGTGCTATCTGTTCGGACAGAGGGGCGCCACCACTGACGGCAAAACGCAGTCGCCCACCCAATTTGGCCTGCACCTTCCTGGCCACCAGCCGCTGCAGTAACGGCCAGGCCAGCAGCCTGGCCGACCATGGCGCGCGACCCTGGCGGTACTCGAACAGCCGCCAGCCGGTATCCACCGTCTGCTGAAAAAGTCTGGCTGCCAGCGTCGGCCCCTGCTCCAGCTTCCCCTGGATCCTGGCATGGATGCGCTCGAAAATCCGGGGTACAGAGATCAGGATAGTCGGTTTGATGGTGACCAGATCCTCCGCCAGCTGTGGCACTGAGCGGGCATAGGCAACCCGGGAACCGGCCAGCACAGGAAGATAGTAGCCCAGGGTGCGCTCGAAGGTGTGGGAGAGGGGGAGGAAGGAGAGCATCAGGTCATCGCTATAGATGGGGATCATGTCTATGCAGGCGGCGGCGTTGAAAAGTATGTTCCGATGACTCAGCATCACTCCCTTGGAGCGTCCGGTGGTACCTGAGGTGTAAACGATGGTGGCGAGGGTATCCGGGTCGCTGGCATGGGTCTTCAAGCCAGCGGTTCTGTCGGGTAACCACTCGGCTGCGTGGACCACCGGAATATTCAGACCGCAGGGATCCACTGGTCTGAGACTGATGATCCGGGTCAGACCTGCCAGCTGATCCTGGATCTCCTGCAGTGACAACCACTGTTCGTTGTCGTCGATCAGCAGTACTCTGACGCCTGCATCCTGCAAAATATAAGAGACGTTTTCCGGCTGGTCATTGGTGAAGATCGGGACCGTCACCAACCCCAGTCCCTGGGCCGCCTGGTCGAAGATGACCCACTCCCGGCAGTTGCGCAGCATCAGCGCCACCCGTTCCCCGGGTTTTACTCCCTCCGCCTGCAGCGCCTGCTGCCAGCGGGAGACCTCAGCCGCGGTATCGGCCCAGCTATACTCCTGCCAGCCGCCGCTCTCCATTTCATACTGGATATAGGCCACCTCGCTGGGGGTCCGCTTGACCCGCTCCCGAAAGGCCCCGGGCAGGGTGATAGCCTGCTCGGGTGAGATGATGTCGATTTCGTGCATCAGGCGGCTGCCTCCCGTTCGGTATGCGCTGGAAACCGTCTATTCGGATCCGATTCCAGCTGTCGCAATCGTTGGCGGATGCCTTCCCGCCCGTTCTCTCTAATATACTGCATCGGGCCGCCTCTGAAGGGGGCAAAACCGGTACCGAAGACGATGCCGGCATCCAGCAAATCGCTGTCTGCCACCACCCCGTCCCGCAGGCAGGCCACCGCTTCTGTCAACAGCCGCTCGATCAAGCGGGTTGCCAGTTCCTCCAACCGGGTAGCAGAGAGACGCACCCGCGCTTTGACCGGGCGCCCTCGATCATAGCGATAATAGCCCTGGCCGCTCTTGCGCCCCAGTTCACCACGGGCAACATGATCACGCAAGCTTTCGGGTATCTGGCAACCCAGTTGCCTCGCCAGTTTTTCTGCCACCGAAAGAGAAATATCCAGACCAACCCGGTCTGCCAGTTCCACTGGTCCCATCGGCATGCCAAACTGAATTGCGGACTGGTCCACCTGTTCCGGTGTTACACCTTCTCCCAGCAGTACAATCGCCTCCATGAGATAGGGCATCAATACCCGATTGACCAGAAAGCCTGGGGTGCTCTTCACCGGCAGCGGCAGTCGCTCGATCTGATGGACAAATGCCATTGCCCGGCTAAATTCAGCATCCCCGGTCTCTCTACCTTTTACCACCTCTACCAGCTGCATCCGGGCCACCGGGTTGAAGAAGTGGAGACCCACCAGCCGCTGAGGTTGGCTCAGTCCCGGGGTAAGCCGTTCCAACGGGATACTGGATGTGTTGGTGGCGAGCAGTGCCCCGGGTTTGAGCCATGATTCGATGGCCTGGTAGAGCGTCCGCTTAGCGGCCACCTCTTCGTAGATGGCCTCCACCACCAGGTCCGCCCTGGCAATGCCATCGCCCTGGCAGTCCGGCATCAGGCGATCGTCTGCCGCACGAATCAAATGAGGCAGTCGCAGCTTTCTGGTGAACAGTTCGTGGGCCCGGGCTATGGCGCCTTTCAGGCGCTCTGGCGCCTGATCCTGAAGGGTTACCCGGAGCCCCTTCAGCGCGCACCAGGCGGCGATATCCCCGCCCATGATACCCCCACCGATCACATGCACATGGATCGGCTCGAACGCCGCATCCCGCCCCAGGGATTTCAGCCGCTCCTGCAGTAGAAACACCCGGATAAGGTTCTGGGCCATCGGCCCGGTAATCAGCCGGGAGACGGCACTGGCTTCACCCCGGTACATCCGTTGCGGGTCACCCCCATTGCGTCGCCAGTGGTCGATCAGCACGAAAGGGGCAGGGTAGTGCTCCTGGCGCGTCCGCTTCGCTACCTGCCGCTGCATGAGCGCTGCCAGCAGAGCGCGCAGCGGCGTGCTGGAGAGAAAACGATTCCACCACGGCGGCCTGGCAATTGCCGGCTGTTCCTCGATCAGTCGCCGGGCAGCCGCAATCAGCTGTCGACGGGGGACCAGCAGATCGGCCAATCCCAGGCGTTTGGCCGTTCGTCCATCGATGTTGCGCCCGCTGAGCATTAGATCCATCGAGGCCCGGGGCCCCAGCAACCCGGTACTGCGAGCGGTGCCGCCAAATCCAGGAAAGATACCCAGCCTTACCTCCGGGAAGCCGATCCGGGTGGCCGGGTCGTCGCTCACCACCCGATAGCGGCAGGCCAGCGCCAGTTCCAGGCCACCCCCGAGACAGAAGCCATCGATCAGAGCCACGGTCGGCATTGGGAGCCGTTCAAGTGCGCTGAAGATGGACTGGGCGCGTTCGACGTATCGTTCCACGATCATCGGATCCTTCAGGCCCATGAATCCCCTGACGTCGGCACCGGCGATAAAACCAGAGGCCTTGTCGGAGATCAGAATCACGCCGGCTGGTGCCAAACGGGTGAGTGCTTCGATGCAGGCATCCAGCTCCTCGAGTGCCTCCGGGGTGAGCAGATTGACCGGGCTCTGCTGCAGATCGAAGTGGAGCCAGGCGATCCGGTTTTTATCTTCGTTTATCCGCCAATGCCTATTCATCTTTCACCTCACGGGTTCGTTCGATCAGAATGGCGCCGCCCTGACCGCCGCCAACGCAAAGAGATGCGATACCAGTGACCGCCCGGTTACGTTCCAGCACTGTCAACAGGTGGTAAAGGATGCGGGCGCCACTGGCACCCACCGGGTGTCCCAGGCTGATACCTCCGCCATCCACGTTCAGGCGCTCCCGGGGAATGAATCCGGGTGATGACATCTCCAGATGTTTCCGGCACCACCCGTCACTCTCCCAGGCGGCGACGCAGGCAAGCACCTGGGCTGCAAACGCCTCATTGATCTCCCAGTAGTCGATGTCAGCAGCATTCAGTCGCTGTCGCTGCAGCAGCGCCGACATGGCATAGACCGGGCCCAGCCCCATGCGGACCGGATCCAGGGCGGACCATTGGCTGTCGATGATCCGGGCGCGTACCCTCAGGTGGTGGTGTCTGACGGCATCGGCCGATGCCAGTAGCAGCAGTGCGGCACCGTCAGTGATCTGGGCGCTGTTACCGGCAGTCACCATTCCCACCGGGCGGTCAAACACTGGCTGCAACCGCCCCAGCGCATCCAGGTCCGTATCCGCCCGCAAACCCTCATCCTGTTGGTAGAGTTCGCCTTCAGCACTGATCATGGGGGTGACCTCGGGCAGCCAGCCATTGTCCCAGGCACGGGCCAGACGCCGGTGACTCTCCAGTGCATAGGCGTCCATCTCCTCCCGCCCGATCCCGAACAGCCAGGCAAGCTGTTCGGCAGTCTGCCCCATGGAGAGCCCGACCACCGGATCGATGAGCCCTTTCAGAAGTGCAACGATCA
>JAUUYI010000015.1 GCA_030590525.1 Sedimenticola sp.
CCTGGGTCCTGGGTCCTGGGTCCTGGGTCCTGGGTCCTGGGTCCTGGGTCCTGGGTCCTGGGTCCTGGGTCCTGGGTCCTGGGTCCTGGGTCCTGGGTCCTGGGTCCTGGGTCCTGGGTCCTAGGCCTTGTCTTCATCCTCGACATTGATCTTTCGCAGCCGGATCGACAGCTCCTTCAACTGCTCTTCGTTCACATCCGAGGGGGCGGAGGTGAGCAGGCAGGCGGCGGTCTGGGTCTTGGGGAAAGCCATTACTTCACGGATGGAACTGACACCGGTGAGCAGCATCACCAGGCGGTCCAGGCCAAAGGCGAGTCCGCCGTGGGGCGGGCAGCCGAACTTGAGGGCGGTGAGTAGAAAACCGAACTTCTGCTCCGCCTCCTCGTCGCTGATCCCCAACAGCCGGAAGACCTGCTGCTGGACCTCCTCACGATGGATACGGATCGAGCCACCACCAAGCTCGGTGCCATTGAGCACCATGTCATAGGCACGGGAGATACAGGCGCCCGGGTCTGTCTCCAGCAGCCCGAGGTGCTCCTCCCTGGGAGCGGTGAACGGGTGATGCAGTGCATTCCAGCGGTTGGCTTTCTCGTCCCACTCAAACATGGGAAAGTCTACCACCCAGAGCGGGTGCCAGCCGGACTTCATCAGCCCGCGGTCTTCACCCAGCTTGACCCGCAGGGCACCCAGCGCCTCGTTGACTACACTCGCCTTGTCGGCCCCGAAGAAGATCAGGTCTCCATCAGCTGCGCCAGTGCGTTCGAGGATGGTCGCAACCGCCTCATCCGAAAGGAACTTGACGATCGGTGACTGCAGCCCCTGTTTGCCACTGGAGGCGTCATTCACCTTGATGTAGGCCAGCCCGCGGGCACCGTAGATACCGACGAACTTGGTATAGCCATCGATCTCCTTGCGGGTCAGCTCGCAGCCACCCGGCAGGCACAGGGCAGCTACCCGTCCCCTTGGGTCATTGGCAGGGCCGGAAAAGACCTTGAATTCCACCCCCTTCATCAGGTCGCCCACGTCTACCAGTTCCAGCGGGCAACGCAGGTCGGGCCGGTCGGAGCCGAAACGCCGCACTGCCTCCTGGTAGGCCATACGGGGGAACGGATTCGGCAGCTCATCACCCAGCACTTGCTTGACCAGCTGGCGGATCATCTCCTCCATCAGCTCGATGAACTCCGACTCGTCCATGAACGAGACCTCCACGTCCAGCTGGGTGAATTCGGGCTGGCGGTCGGCGCGCAGATCCTCGTCACGGAAGCAGCGCACCACCTGGTAGTAACGGTCCATACCCGACATCATCAGCAGCTGCTTGAATAGCTGAGGCGACTGGGGCAACGCAAAGAACTGGCCGGGGTGAGTGCGTGAAGGCACCAGGTAATCACGGGCACCCTCCGGAGTCGCCTTGGTCAACATCGGGGTCTCGATATCGAGAAATCCCTCAGCGTCCAGGTAACTGCGCAGCTGGCGGGTAATATCCGACCGCAATCGGATATGACTCAGCATCTCCGGACGACGCAGATCGATGTAGCGGTAACGAAGCCGCACCTCCTCCGAGACGTTTTCGTGCTCATCCAGCTGAAACGGCGGCGTCTCCGAGCGGTTCAGCACCTCCAGCTCCAAGCCCAGCACCTCCACCTCACCGGTGGGGAGATCCGGGTTGACGGACCCTTCGGGACGGGCCCTTACCCTGCCCCTGACCCGCAGGACGAACTCGTTACGCACCTGCTCAGCGGTGGCGAAGACCTCAGGCAGATCCGGATCATACACCACCTGCAGCAGACCCTCCCGGTCCCGCAGGTCGATGAAGATTACGCCACCATGGTCACGCCGGCGATGGGCCCAACCACAGAGTTCGACCTCCTGGTCGATATGAGAGGCACTGATTTGTCCACAATAATGGGTTCGCATGAAACCTGTCCCGTCAAACTGGAAAGAGGCGCCCAGCAGCCTGTCGGGCCTGGGAGCGCTGGAAAGCGGAGATGTTAAGGTTTGGGATGCTCAGGCGCAAGTTCCGGCAAGTCGACATGGAGATCAGGCACCACTGCGCCCATAGACATCAGTTTCTTCACCGCCAGCAGAGTGATACCCACCGGGTAATGACGCAGGGCTTCAAGCGCATCCACTCATCAACAGTGAATCAGCCGCCGGAACCAGCGGCCTTCGCCGGTTTGGTCTGTTCCTTCTTCTTCTCTGGCTTACCGGGCTTCTCGGGCTTTCCCGCGTCGCCATGCAGATTCTTTTTATTCCCCCGCTTGAAATCGGTCTCATACCAGCCACTCCCCTTGAGTCGAAAGGCGGCCGCAGAGATCTGCTTCTTCAGCGTGGGTTTTCCGCACTCAGGGCAGTCGCTGAGCGGGGCGTCGCTCATCTTCTGCAGTACGTCCAGTTCGTAGCTGCAGGCCTCACAGCGATATTCATAGATCGGCATCGATTAAACCCTCTTTTGAGATGATCCCCACGCCTATCCCAACGTGGGGGCACCCGACTGAAACCCAAGGATTCTATCACACCCGGAAACCCTCAATAAATTCCATATTGAGAATTGCTGGAAGAGTCCTGCTGCTCCCTCTGACGACGCAACAACTCACTCTGCCGCTGCAGCACATGTCGGATCAAGACATCCCGGTCGTTGTCACGCAGATAGGTGAAATTGACCCGGGTACAGTAAAAACGATTGGTACCCGGCATCTCCACCCGTTCGCAGGCCACCACCTCAGCATAGATCAGCATTCCGGTGTAGGAGGGAAACAGCAGCAGCCTCAACTCGAGTACCCCGCCCACTGCTATCGGCTTGGGGGTATAGAAGGCCATTCCGCTGGCGCTCAGGTTGACCGCCCTGGCCGACTGCTCTGACAGATCGGAGGAGTGGCCCAGAAAGGCCCGCCCCAGTAGTTCGATCTTGCGATCCAGGGCGTTCAGGTAACGTGCTACCTCCGGCGCACTCGACTCCACTTTGCGTAACACTCCGGCCATGTCGTGGGTAATTGCCGCCAGACTGCCTATGATGGTGAAATCGCTGTCCAGATCCTGATCAAGTCGTTTCCGTTTCGCATCCAACTCATCCGTCTTGACCACCTGATAGTGCAGACTCACCTCATCCTCGACGCGAAAGAACTCACGGCGCTCCTGCTCCTGCATCTTTCCATCATTCATCATGCTTCCCCTTCCTGAGCCCCACTCCCATCCAGCTGCAGGGTCTCTCCACGATCCAGATCTTCACCGCGCTCGAGGATCAACTCCACCCTGCGGTTTTTGGCCCGATTTCCCGGGGTGTCATTGGGTACCAGTGGATTGGAGTCGGCGTGCCCCTCCACCAGCACCCGGCCTTGGTCAATATCCGGATCACGCAGCAGGGCGTGCACAACGGTTACCGCACGCGCCGACGAAAGTTCCCAGTTGGAACGAAAACGATGGGTGGAGATGGGGATATTATCCGTATAGCCAGCCACCACCACCCTGCCAGGCGATCTGGCGACCGCCTGGCTGATACGTTCCATCACCTCCAGAAACCCCGGGTTCAGGGTAGCACTGCCGGACGGGAACGATCCCTTCTCATGAATCCGGATAATGATCTTGAGATCCTCCGTTTCCACGCTGACCAGACCTTCTTTGATCTCCCGCTTCAATGTCTCTCTCAACTCTTCCGCCTGCTGTTCCACCTCCTGCCGGGCCTTCTCTGTCACCGCGTCCACCATTGCATCATTGACCTTCAGGTTCTGCTGCTCCAGGCGGGTGGTCTGCTGCCGAATTTCATTGATGGGGGAGGGTTCGGTAACGGTCGCGGGGCTGAATTCCTGCTTGATGACGCTGGTGCCCATGACGATCTCGGTGACTGGGATTCTGCGCTGCACACCAAAGGCATCCCGCATCGAATCCGCCATCTTTTTGAAGCGGATCGCATCAAGCTCTGCAAACGAGAGCAGTAATACGAAAAAACACATCAGCAGCGACATCAGGTCGGCAAATGTGGCCAGCCAGGGTGGCAGTCCCGGTTCACATTTGGGGCAATCACCCTCCATGACTACTCATGCCTCCCGGATACTATTCATCACTGCTGCTCACCCGCTTGCTGGATGGCAGGTATGTGCAGAGCATCTGTTCCAGCACCCGCGGATTCATCCCTTCCTGGATGCCGGAGATAGTTTCCAGGATCAGGGATTTGTTGGTCTTCTCCAACTGGCTGGCCCGGGCCAGTTTGTCCGCCAGTGGCTGAGCGAAGACATTGGCGATCACTGCACCGTAGAGGGTGGTCAGCAGTGCCACCGCCATTGCCGGCCCGATACTCGCCGGATCGGACATGTTGGCCAGCATTTGCACCAGACCGATCAGGGTGCCAATCATACCCATGGCCGGCGCCATGGTGGCCATATTCTTGAACATGGTCTGTCCCACCTCATGCCGCTGGATGGTGAGATCGATATCCTTGCTCAGCATCTTGTGGACCAGGGATGGGTCATGGCCATCGACACAGAGCCCGATCCCCTGCTCCAGAAAATCATTGCTGATCTCCTGCCCCTCAAGCGCCAGCAGCCCGTTTTTTCGCGCCACATCGGCCAGTTGTATCGCCTCTTGAATCAGCTTCTGGGGATCGTCTGTCTTGTAGAAAAAGGCCCGCATGGCGGTGCTGAAAGAGCCCATAAAATCCTTCAGCGACACCTGCATCAGCGTCACCATGAAGGTGCCCCCGCCCACGATCAGGATCGAAGGAACGTTGACGAACAGCATAATATCGCCGCCGGTGGCAATGGCGCCGATAATGATGCCGAACCCACCGAGCAGTCCAACGAGTGTTGCAATATCCACAGAGATAACCTCGACTTCCCTGCCCATCTTGAAGCGGGATTGACTTGTTACTGATTGACCACAGCGAGGCAACAACGGGATGCCTGCTGCTGATGATAACGGTTGGACGCGGGAAAACTTTAGTTCTTGTATGATGGCGAACGTGCTGAAAATGGGGAGAATGTATGCACAATAGAGATACGCGGGCGGTCCTGATTACCGGCTGTTCCAGCGGCATTGGGGAGAGGGTGGCTCATGGACTGGCCGAGCGCGGCTACCGGGTCTTTGCCACTGCCCGACACCCGCAAGATGTAGGACGCCTCAAAGACCAGGGACTGACCGAGGCCCTGCAACTCGACCTGGACCTGCCCGACTCTATCGCCACGGCAGTATCCAATGTACTGAAACAGACCGATGGCAGGCTTTACGCCCTGTTCAACAACGGTGCGTATGGCCAGCCGGGGGCGGTTGAGGATCTCGAGCGTGAGGTGTTGAAGGCCCAGTTCGAGACCAATCTGTTCGGCTGGCACGACCTGACCCGGCTTGTCATCCCGGTCATGCGCCGACAGCGGCAGGGGCGTATCATCCAGAACAGCTCGGTGCTCGGCTTTGTCGCCCTCCCCTACCGCGGAGCCTACAATGCCAGCAAATACGCCCTGGAGGGGCTGACAGACACCCTTCGACTGGAATTACACGGCAGCGGCATCCACATCAGCCTGATCGAGCCGGGCCCGATTGAAAGCCGTTTTCGGGCCAATGCCTACTGCAAGTGGAAGGAGAACGTAGACGGCGAGCACAGCGTCCACCAGGCTGCCTACCAGGTGATGGAAGAGCGCCTCAACAAGGAGGGGCCGGCGGTGCCCTTCACCTTGCCTCCGGAGGCGGTGTTGAAGCGGGTAATCCACGCCCTGGAGAGCCCGCGTCCCCGCGCCCGCTACTATGTCACCTTCCCCACCTATCTGTTCGGTACCCTGAAGCGCCTGTTGCCGGCGAAAGGACTGGATTGGGTACTTAGAAAAATTTAAATTCTGTCTTTAAAGTAATTATCCAGGAACTGGTCGAACGGGATCTCGTCAGCGGACTCGATGGCAATCTGTTGTTCCAGGGAGGTTTCGGCCTGTTTTCGAAAGAACTGCTCCTGCTCCGGGGCCAGGGTGAACGCGGCAAACCAATCCCGGTGCTGCTGGGAGGTCCGCTGTGCGAAATGAAAAAAACCTTCTTTGTTCTTGCGCATCTCTGCCAGCATCCTCGCGGAGGGGGTGCGTTCCGGCTCCTCTACCAGTAGTCGCTGGGCCCTCAGGCTCTCCTGAAACGGGACCCCGGGGAGGTTGCTATCCAGGGCATCGCAGACCACCTCCATTCCACGCAGCAGTTCCCCAGCCCACTCCTGCAGCCGGAGTTCCCGCCCCTGATGTTGCAGGTAGAGTGACGGATCCCGCCCGCGGTGGGCCACCGCACCCAGATTCTGGTCGATCTCCCGCTGCTCCTGGACATTTATCGGCGGGCTGTCCAGCAGCAGGCAGAACAGCATGAAGGCCTCGAGAAAATAGAGTTGCTCCAGGCTGATCCCAAGCGGGTGGAAGGCATTCACATCCAGGGATCTCAGCTCTACGTAACGTACTCCTCGCTGCTCCAGCGCCCGCACCGGTTTCTCCAACCCTTTCAGCAACTGTTTGGGGCGCACCGTGCTGTAGTACTCGTTCTCGATCTGCAGGATATTGGCGTTCAGCTGCTCATAGCGTTCACCGTTCCTGACACCGATCCTTTCCCACAAAGGCGACGGAGTCTCGATCGCCCGGCTCAGGCTGCGGACATAGTCGTCCAGGCTGTCATAGCTGGCCTTGATGCCGACCCCCTTCTCTTTGCTGTTGGTGTAGCCGATATCCCCCATCCGCAGGGAGGTGGCAAAGGGTTCGTAACAGGTGGCACTATCGAACTCCTCCAGAGTGGTCTCCCGCCCGCCCAGGAATGATTTACACACGGCCGGGGAGGCCCCAAACAGGTATGGAATCAGCCAGCCATAACGCTGCAGGTTGCGGGTCAGGCCCAGATAGAGCGTGTCTCTGAACTGGCGCAGTGGGTGCCGGTCCCCCTGCAGCGCCTGATAGGCTGGCCAGAAATCCAGTGGCGGGGAGTAATTGAAATGGACGCCTGCGATCACCTGCATGACCCGCCCGTAGCGGTGTCCCAATCCCCGCCGGTAGACGGTCTTCATGGTGCCTGCATTGGAGTCGCCATACCGGGCAATGGGGATATTCGCCCCTCCAGTCAGCACGCACGGCATGCTGGCAGCCCAGAGCAGCTCTTCTTCCAGGTTGTCGTAGACGAATTTCTGGGCCTGCAGCAGGGCATCCAGCGCTTCCTCGGATTCGTCAAATGGGGGGGTAATAAGCTCGATCAGGGCTTCTGAGTAATCGGTGGTGATATAGGGGTTGGTCAAGGCAGATCCCAGTGCCCGGGGATGGGGTGTCTGGGCGATGCCCCCGTTCGGCGACACCCGGAGACTCTCTTTCTCAAGCCCCTTGAGACCGCAATGGAGCAGCCCCAGCGCCCCCTCGCCGGTAAGGCGGGCTATCTGCTTTCTAACCGATTGAAACAAGATAGTCACTTCCTGTCAGACTCGATACACCATGCTTTGACTTGGAAACAATACAACATGCTGGTTCAAAACAGACGATTTTCTTCCGATCAAAAAATCAGTACACTTTTTGCATGGCAGGAGAAATATCCGCTCTGAAGCGTAGATTCCGGGATTATAGCCTGCCATCGGGTTATTGCATTGGGTACAATGGCGCATTCCAACCCTGCGAGGCGTTCTCAGAGGAAAGTTTTTCTGAAACCAGCCGCCACAACAAGGGCACCAGACAGGAACAGGTAGATCTCTATGAAAAAGGCTCTCAGGATAATCCTGCTTCTGATTGGCACACTGATCGCCGGCCCCTGGCCGGGAACCACAATGGCCAGAGAGCAGGAGGCCAAGGTGGCAATACTGGAGCAGGGCCCGAACCAGGCCTTGCAATCCCGCCACATAGACCAGTTAAACCCGAAAAAACTAAAACTGCACTCGGCATCGGCCCTGGTGGTGGACAGGTTCGGAAATCAGATCTACGACAAACAGGCAGCCCAGCCCCTGCCCATCGCTTCCATCACTAAACTGATGACTGCTATGGTGATACTGGACGCCAACCTCCCCATGGACGAGAAGATCACCATCAACAAACAGGATCGGGACCTGCTGCGGCTCACCGGGTCACGCTTGAAATACGGCGCCAGCCTCTCCCGTGGTGAGTTGCTGAAACTGGCACTGATGTCGTCTGAAAACCGTGCGGCCAGCGCCCTCGCACGCACTTTCCCCGGTGGCAGAGACGCCTTCGTCCGGGCCATGAATGACAAGGCGAAGACGCTCGGCATGTGGCAGAGCCACTTCGTCGACCCCACAGGGCTGGACGCGAAAAACATCTCTTCTGCGGAAGACCTGGCAAAGATGGTGCTTGCGGCACGGAATTATGGCCCGATCAGGGCAGCGACGACCACTCGCTCCGCCCAGGTCTATCCTTACCGGAAGCGTGGTCCCCTGAATTACAACAACACCAATCGCCTGCTGAAAAACAAGGCCTGGAAGATCGCCTTGAGCAAGACCGGTTACATTAATGAGGCAGGTCGCTGTATCGTGATGGAGGCGGAGCTCGCCGGTGAGCCAATGATCATCGTGCTGCTGAACTCGTACGGAAAACTCACCCCGTACGGCGACTCCAACCGGATCCGCAAATGGATTGAAGGATAAAGACAGGACCAAGGATAAAAACAGGGCCGAGGACCAAGGTACTAGGACCGAGGAAAAGACAAAAACAGAAACATGCTAAACCCGGATCTTCGGCCCTGTTTTTCCTCGGCCCTCGGTCCTGATTTTTTGATGGGCACGCTGCGCTTTGCCCATCCTACGATTTCTCATTCCCACGCTCTGCATGGGAATGCCACATGGCAGCGTGACAAGCTCTAATTTCCAACCAAACCATCAACAGCGGGTCCCCTCTCCCCCCGGGAGAGGGACAGGGTGAGGGGAGTTGAACAGGCTTTTCCTCGGTCCTGTTTTTCCTCGGCCCTAGTTCCTGTTTTTAATGTACCATCACCGCGCGGCGCTGATTTTCGATATAGTCGGCCAGGATCCGGGCGGCCTCGTTCAGGGCAATTTTATCGACGTCGTCCTTATCGTTTGCCTCATCCCCTTTCTCCGCGTCATCTTTCTTCGCGGATTTCTCCTCGTCATCGGTCAGAGGAGGTAACCCAATAGCCACGCGATATTCATTCTTCTGGGTCTTGCGCCGCTGCTCCCGCGCTTCCCACTCCTGTTTGCGACGCTGCTCCTGCAGCGAGACCATCTCCTGATTACGCAGTTCAGTCAGTAGCTCAGCCTTCCCGGCCAGATACCTGAAGCCCGGATCGTGCTTGATCCGCTGCTGGTGATGCTCTTTATACCTTTTGATTGAGCCGATTCCCCGGGGCCGGTAGTCCGCCGCATCGATACGGGCCCAGGGCAGGGCATTCTCCAGCCCCCGCTCACCATGCTCTTCGGAACCAGCTGCGTGTGGAAAGACGATATCCGGCACTACGCCCTTGAACTGGGTGCTGCCACCATTGACCCGGAAGAACTGGGCCATGGTCAGGCGCAACCTGCCCAGCTTTCCTTCACCGTCTCGAACGAAGCGTCCCAGATCCACCAGGGTCTGCACCGTGCCCTTGCCAAACGTAGGCTCGCCAATGATGATACCGCGGCGATAGTCTTGAATGGCCCCGGCAAAGATCTCCGAGGCAGAAGCACTGTTACGGTCCACCAGCACGGCCAGCGAGCCGGTATAGACCTCCTCCGGGTCGGGGTCCTTCTCGACCTCAATCTCGCCGGACGAGTTCTTTACCTGAACTACCGGGCCACTGGAGATAAACAGTCCGGTGAGTTCAGTCGCCTCTATCAGGGAACCACCACCGTTCTGTCTCAGGTCGATCACGATGCCATCCACCCCCTCACTCTGCAACTCCTTCAGCAGTTTGCGGACATCACGTGTGGTGCTGCGAAAGTCCTGCTCACCCCGGGACTGGCCAGCAAAATCCCGGTAAAAAGCTGGAATATCGATCACCCCGATGCGTACCGGACCCATCTCATCCAGCCCTTCGATAATCGATTTCTTGGCCGCCTGATCCTCCAGTTTGATCTTGTTGCGCACCAATTTGACCACTTTGGCAGGTCCGTCGGCACCGGAACCGTCCGGCAGGATACGCAGCCGCACGATACTGCCCTTGGGACCGCGGATCTTGTCCACTACGTCCTGCAGGCGCCAGCCCACCACATCCTCGATCTCGCCATCTTCGCCCTGCCCTACCCCGACGATACGATCACCGGCATGGACCTCCCCACTCTGCTTCGCCGGCCCGCCGGCCACGGTCCGCAGAACTTCGGTGTACTCGCTGTCGCCTTTCAGCACCGCCCCTATCCCCTCCAGGGAAAGCCGCATACTGATGTCGAAATTCTCCGACACCCGGGGTGACATATAGGCGGTATGAGGTTCCAGACTGAGCGTGTAGGCATTGATGAAGGTCTGGAACACATCGTCGGAGGCCAGCTGATGGGCACGTCGCTGGATCCCCTGATACCTTTTCCGCAGGGTTTCCTTGATCTCATCCTCCTTCTTGCCACTCAGCCTCAGGCCCAGGATGTCGTTTTTGATCCGTTTCCGCCAGAAATCATTCAGAGCTGTCTGGTCTGCCGCCCAAGGTGCCTCACTGCGATCGAACCGGTACTGCTCATCGGTGCTGAAATCGAACTTCCCCTGTAGCAGTTTCAGGGCATATTCCACACGCTCGTCTATACGCTGCCGATAGATCCGGAAGATACTGAAGGCAGGCTCCAGATGGGCCTGGCGCAATGCGTCATCCAGCCGATCCTGGTAAACATTGAACCTCTCCACGTCTTTCCGGGTAAAAAAGCTCCTGTTAGGATCCAGCGAGTCCAGATAGCGGTCGAGGATATGGTGGGAGGCCTTATCGTCCAGTGACTGCCGCTTGTAGTGGTACTTGTCGATCACCCGTACGATGATCAACGTCGCCTGTCGCTGCTCCCGGGTAGGCTTCAGCTGATCCAGTGGGACCTCGGTCACCTTGGCCCAGAGCGGTGCCATCCAGGCAAATGCGAGCAGTGTAAAAAGTAATAGGTATCTCTTTTTCATAATACGGGCTCATCAAGCGTTGTAACCAGGAGGTGTGACAGGCTCCTGCTCCCATCGTTCCACAGGATAGTATCAGCCAACGGTAATACCCGGTTAACCCCACCACCGATGGGGGGGCTGACAGAATAAACGGAGTGAATACAAACAGTCTAGCATGCCTGCACGCCTAGGAGCCTGTCGGGTTATGGTGTTCGTAGCGAGCAAGGTGGGAGAGCGAACGCAAATTTTCACGATTTTGAGGCGCATAGTGGTCCTGCGCAACGAAAAATCGAGGGGATTTGGGCCGCTCTCCCACCGGCGCAGTAGAATCATCCATAATCCGACAGCCTCCCAAGGCTCAGGGAAGTACCGGGTGCAGGCCAGTAACAAGTTCCTGATAGTCTCCCCTCTCCGGCCCCAGGTAACCATGGCGGATGAGAAAGTCGATAATCACCAGGTTGCAATTCAGTTTAAAATCATCACTCTCACGTACCGTCTCCATCACCCGCTCCAGCGGCCAGAGATAGAACCCGGAGACTTCCCCATCGGTGCAGCGGGGTTGAAAATCCTCTGGCAGTTCGAGGTCGTAGCAGTAGAGGGTGTCTGGCTTGAGCCCCTGCTTCGTTTCTATGGTATAGGTGACGGCCCCCACTGGCACCGCCTGGCGGGCCAGAGATTCCGGGATTCCCGCCTCCTCCCAGCACTCCTTGACCAGATTGTCCTGCATACCAATGCCCCAGGGCAGGCCACCGGCCACCAGATGGTCCAACCGCCCCGGAAAGTTGATCCGATCTGCTGCCCGGCGGCCAACCCACAGTTTCAAACCATCACGACTGCGTACGAATCCGTTCACGTGCTGGCCGAAGGCGCGGATACCAAACCGGGCTGCTGCCGCCCGGTCGATCAGCACCATCCCCTGCTCCCGGTCCGCCGGGGTGACGACATATTGCTCACCATGGAGGTGGTTCAGGGTGCCTTGTGCCACCAGCGTCTCCAGCACCTCGGCCAGGGGACCGCTCCGCTGCTCTATATCCCCCGGTGGCAGGGTCATCTCCAGCCGGTCCGGCCCGAGGAAAAAGAGGTTGCCCCAGGGCTCCAGTGCCCGGGCAAACGCCGGGCGCACCCTGCCCACCGCCACCCCGTCGATGTAGAACGGGATGAAAGCGCTCAGGTCATGCCGGTTGCAGGCCCGGATGTGGTCGAGGTAGCTCATCTGACCAACTGCGCCCGAATCACCCGGGCAGCGTACTTCCGCAGCCGGCGATCATTCTTTACACCATTGATCCGGGTGCGTATCTGCACCTGCTGTCCCTGGCGCAATATTCCCGGCACCCGCTCCTCGATACCCCGGTAGATACGCCCGGAGGCATCCCGACGACCCACCTGGACAACCACACCCTGTACCGCCAATGCGCTGCTGTTCTGCACTACCAGCAGCAGATTACCGTGGCTGTCCCGACGAAGTGCCGTCTTCAGATAGCGTCCCGGATTCTGAGGCAAATCGAGTTGCTCCAGTTCCCTCGAGGCCGCTTTTCCGGTAGCGCCACCGGCACCTGCCGCTTGTCGGAAATAACCCAGCGCCTGCTGCGAGTTACCGCTGTTTCTAGCCATCAGCCCCAGGTCGTAGCTGGCATCGGCCGTGGGCAACAGTTCCATACTGCGCTTCAGGTCCCGCCTGGCAGCAGCTTTGTCCCCGAGTTTTTCCTCCACCTGCCCCCGTTTCAGATAGTGCCGGAAAAAACCGTCGTCCAGCGCGACCGCCCTGTCATAGGCCTTGCGCGCCTCTTTATTGCGCTTGCGGGCTGCCAGCGCATCGCCTTTCAGCCCCCAGAACAGGGCCTCTTTCGGCTGTATCTCGATCGCCAGAGCGGCCAGCGCCAGCGCCTTCTCCGGGGATTTGTCCAGCAGTTTCTCTCCCCTCTCATAGTATTCATAGGCCTTTTTATCCCGCCGCAACCCCGCCATCTTCTCCTGGTACTCCTGCGCACCGAGCCTGCCGCCGGTTCCCAGTTTTACCGCCATCTGCCGGTTCTTCTCCACCCGCTCCCGGGAAGGGGGATGGCTGGCGAAGAGCCCGTTCAGCCAGCTCTGATCCTGGCCTTTGGAGAGACGGACGAAGGTCTCCTGCAACCCGACCGCCGCACTGGGATCGTATCCGGCCCGCTTCATGTAGATCATGCCATAATGATCCGACTCCAGCTCTGCCTCCCGGGAATAGCGCTGATTGATCAGTTTAGTCCCTAGCGTGGCCGCCCCCAGGGCCAGACCACCATACTCACTCGCCCCCGCTGCGATGCCAGCGCCGATCAACACCCCCTTCAACAGCACCCCCCGCTCCATCCCTTTGGCACCGTGCCGGGCCGCCGCATGGACGATCTCGTGCCCCAGCACCGCTGCCAGTTCCGCCTCGTTCTTCAGCTCCAGCAACAGCCCGCGGTTGACCGCAATCTTGCCCCCCGGCAAAGCCCAGGCGTTGGGCGTGGAATCGTTGACGACCACGAACTCATAAGGCAGCTTGCGATCGCTCACCGCCGCCAGCCGCTGCCCGACCTGCTGCACGTAGCGAGTCAGACCCGGGCGTGCCTTATAATCCCCGCCCTGCATCTGCCGGGTCGGCACATATTGCTCCTGCCCGATCTCGATTTCCGTCGACTCGGGCACCAGGGAGAGTTCGCTGTCTCCGGTGACAGGGTTGGTGGCGCAACCGCCCAGCAGTAGCGACAACAGCAGGAGTATCAAAACCCGATTCATGACATCTCATCTCCAATGATGGTGCAGACCACCCGGCGATCGCCGCGCGGCCCGTCGAACTCGCAAAAGAAAATATTCTGCCAGCGGGAGAGACCGAGCCGGCCATCGATCAGAGGAACGGTCTCCGACGGCCCGACCAGCCCCGACTTGAGGTGGGAATCACCATTTCCATCCTGGGCATCGTGCCGCCAGACACCCTGTGGTATAAGGCCGCGCAGTAGTTCTACGACGTCCTGCTGCACGCTGTCGTCCCAGTTCTCCTGGATCATGATCGCGGCGGTGGCGCCCTGGGCATAGAGTGCCACCAGGCCATTACGGATACCGCTGTTGCCGACCACCGCTTCCACCTGCGGGGTGATATCCACCAGCTCTTCACGGACTGTCGATGCCAGTTGGATGATCTCACGCATCGTTCTTCTCCCCCGCCTTCACCTGTTCCCACAGCTGGTCGAGCAGCTCCGGGGCAGCCTCTATCAGCGACAGCCGGCGCTGCCGGGCGATCGCCTCCATGGCCCGGAACCGCCGCTCGAATTTGTCATTGGCCCGGCGCAACGCCCCTTCCGGCTCCACGCTCAAATGACGTGCCAGGTTGACGCAGCTGAACAGCAGGTCGCCCAGTTCCTCCTCCAGCCGGCCCTGCTCCGGGCTGGTGGCCAGTTCCTGCTCCAGCTCGGCCAGCTCCTCCCGTACCTTTGCCACCACCCCCGGCAGCTCAGGCCAGTCGAAACCCGCCTTGGCCGCCCGTTTCTGCAGTTTGGCCGCCCGCAGCAGGGCCGGCAGTGCCCGGGCTACACCATCCAGCAACCCGGGTAGCGACTCTCCCGACTTTGCAGATCGTTCCGCCGCCTTGTGGCGCTCCCACGCGGCAGACTGCTCCGCCACATCGGCCACCTGATCACTGCCGAATACGTGCGGGTGGCGCCGCCACATCTTTTCGCTGATAGCCCGCACCACAGCCTCGAAATCGAACGCCCCCTGTTCCTGTGCCAGCTGGGCATAGAAGACCACCTGGAACAGCAGATCGCCCAGCTCCTCCTTCAGCTCCCCCAGATCGCCCCGCTCGATGGCATCGGCCACCTCGTAGGCCTCTTCGATGGTGTGAGGGGCGATCGTCTTGAAAGTCTGTTCCCTGTCCCAGGGACAGCCGGACTCCGGGTCCC
>JAUUYI010000066.1 GCA_030590525.1 Sedimenticola sp.
AGTAACTTCTCAATAACCCGGGGCAAACGGGTAGGGTGGATCAAGGAGCGCAGCGACGGATCCACCAACGCTCCGTAGCCTGGTGTATCCGCTCCGCTTGATACACCCTACATTTTAGATTCTTGCCTGCACTTATTGAGAAGCTACAATAACCACATATAACATACTGATAAACAAGCTCTTGGATATCTTGACAGAAGTCAATGTCCGGCTGCTGCGTCACTGATAGATTGAAATATCCTGGTCAATTGAGAGAGTAGCGGAGAGTGCCTTGAGAAAAATATTATCGTCCCTCCTGGCGACGGTGCTGATGATTACCGCCGTTGCCGCAGCGGTAGCTGAGATAACGCCGGGACGTCAGGCGGAACTGATCTACCTGCTCCGGCAGGATTGCGGCTCCTGCCATGGGATGCGCCTCTCTGGTGGGCTGGGACCAGCCCTGCTACCGGAGCGCATGCAGCTCTGGGAAGTAAATCAACTGGCGGCCACTATCCTCCAGGGCCGCCCGGGCACCCCCATGCCTCCCTGGCAGCCGTTTCTCACTGACCAGGAGGCGGTATGGCTGGCAACTCAGCTCCAACAAGGCATCCAGCCATGAGATATATCCTATCCCTGCTCACCCTCCTCCTGGTCTCCGGAGCTGCTTTGGGCGAATGCCTGACCCGGGGCACCGGGGATATGGGTATCATCGTCGAAAGGGCCACCGGTTCTCTCCAGGTGGTGGATACCAGTGCCCACAAATCACTGTTCCGGATCACCGGCCTGGGGGATCTCTCCCACGCCTCTGCCGTCTATTCCCGCGACGAACGCTACGCCTATATCTTCGGCCGGGACGGAGGACTGACCAAGGTCGACATCCTCTGTGGTCGGGTCGTGAAAAGGGTTATCCAGGGTGGCAACAGCATCGGTGGGGCCATCTCCCAGGATGGCCGACTGATCGCGGTCTCCAATTACGAACCCGGGGGGGTCAAGATCTTCTCCGCCGAAGACCTGAGCCTGGTAGCCGACATCCCCTCCACCCGCACCTCTGGTGCCAAAGGTTCCAAGACCGTGGGACTGGTGGATGCACCCGGACAACGCTTCGTCGTCAGCCTCTATGACACCGGGGAGATCTGGATCATCGATATGACCGCCCCCAAACGACCGGAGATTCAGAGATTCAAGCATATCGGCCACCTCCCCTATGACGGCCTGATCACCCCGGACGGCCGCTTCTACATCGCCGGACTCTTCGGTGAAGACGGGCTCGCCCTGCTGGACCTCTGGCACCCGGACCAGGGAGTGGTACGTATCCTGGATCGTTATGGCCGTGGCGAACAGAAACTACCGGTCTACAAGATGCCACATCTGGAGGGGTGGGCGATGGCCGGGGATCTGGCGTTCCTGCCTGCCGTCGGCCGCCATGAAGTGCTGGTAGTACGCCGTGGCGACTGGAAGGAGGTGGGGCGCATCCCGGTCCACAGTCAACCGGTGTTCGTCATGGCCCGGCCCGACGGGCACCAGATCTGGGTGAATTTTGCCTTCCCGAATAACGACACGGTTCAGGTGATCGATACCGAGACCCTGCGTGTGGTCAAGACCCTGAACACCGGCAAAGGGACACTGCACATGGAGTTCACCCCCAGGGGTGAAGAGATCTGGCTTTCGGTCCGGGACAAGGACGAGATCCAGGTTTACAATACACATACCCTGCAGCAGACTCACCGCTTCCCGGCAGAGAAACCCAGTGGCATATTCTTCACCGCCCGTGCTCATCAGACAGGACTGTGACATGGCCACCCCTGCGCACATCATCGAGCAGACCCTGGCCACGGAACCGGTGGAGCTGAACGACCTGGAAAAACGGCTGCTCAACGAGTATCAGAAGGGACTGCCCCTCTCCCCCACCCCGTTCGCGGAGATCGCTGAGCATCTGGGCACCAGCGAGGCTTTGGTGCTGCAGATCCTGAGCCGTCTGCAGGAACGTGGCGTAATCAGCCGTATCGGCCCGGTATTCAGACCGAAGCGGATCGGTGTCAGCACCCTGGCAGCCCTGTCGGTTCCGGAGCATGACTTGGCACGAGTGGCAGGGATCGTAAATCGTCAACCTGAAGTGAATCACAACTACGAGCGCGAACATCACTTCAATCTCTGGTTTGTTGTCACTGCCCCCGGCCCGGAACAGCTGATGGCCACGCTGTCGAAGATAGAGCAGGAGAGCGGATACGCTGTCCTGAATCTCCCGTTGGAAAAGCAGTACCACATCGACCTGGGCTTCCCGTTATGGTGCTGAGTGACCAGGATCGCCAACTGGTGGCGGAGATCCAGGGCGGTCTCCCCCTCTCCAGCCACCCCTATGCTGAGATCGGCGAACGCATCGGCCTGAGCGAACAGGAGGTGATAGAACGGATTGCCGAATTGCAGGCAGAGGGCGTCATCAAGCGCATGGGCATCGTGGTCCGACACCATGAGCTGGGCTATACCGCCAATGCCATGGTAGTGTGGGACGTGCCCGACGAACAGCTGGACGCGGTGGGCGAAAAGCTGGGAAAACAGTCCTGTGTCACCCTCTGTTATCAGCGTCCTCGCCGCCTTCCCGAGTGGCCCTACAACCTGTTCAGCATGATCCATGGCAAAGAGCGGGAGCGGGTACTCGACTATATCTCCGACCTGATCAAAAGCCAGGGACTGGAACAGATTCCCCACCAGGTGCTGTTCAGCGGCCGTCGTTTCAAGCAGCGCGGTGCCAGATACCTCTGATGGACGAGACCGACCGGGCGATCATAAATCGGCTCCAGGAGAGCTTTCCCATCGCCCACCGCCCCTACCGGCAGGCGGCACAAGCGCTGGGCATCGATGAGGCGGAGCTGATCCAACGAATCGAACAGATGCTGGAGCAGCGGCAGCTCTCCCGTTTCGGCCCTCTCTACCATGCCGAGAAGCTCGGCGGCGGCCTGAGCCTCTGTGCCATGAATGTGCCGGAGGATCAGTTCGAGCGGGTGGCGGAACAGGTCAACGCCTTTCCGGAGGTGGCCCACAACTACGCCCGAGACCACCGCTTCAACATCTGGTTCGTGCTGGCCACCGAAACCCCGCAGCGTATCGACAGTGTACTCAAGGCAATCGAGCAGACCACCGGCTACCCGGTCTACAACATGCCCAAGGAGGAGGAGTTCTTCGTCGGGCTCAGGTTCCATGTGTAACTCACCGGGATCACTCGACCAACTGGACCGCCGGATCGTGGTGGCGACCCAGGCCGGCCTGCCGCTGGTAGCGGAGCCCTATCTTCAGATCGCGCAACAGCTGGGCACCTCGGAAGCGGAGGTGATGGAGCGGATGCAGCGCATGCTGGAGTCGGGGATCATCCGCCGCATCGGTGCCGTGCCCAACCATTATACCCTCGGTTTCCGTGGCAACGGCATGAGCGTATGGGACGTCCCGGACGAAAAGGCCCGGCTCTATGGCCGTCGCATTGGCGCATTGGAGTTTGTCAGCCACGCCTACCTGCGCCCGCGCCATCTCCCCGAGTGGCGCTACAATCTGTTCGCCATGGTGCACGGTAAAGACCGCAGTGAAGTCATGGAAAAAATCGCCCGCATCGCTGATATGCTGGGGCAGGACAACCAGGCCCACGAGATTCTGTTCAGCACCCGGATCCTGAAGAAGACCGGGTTGCGGATATAGCAAATCAAGGTATCTATGTTCAGAATATCCCAATTCATGCAGGAGCTGTTGAATCCTGAACCGCTGGGCCCCAGGCGCGCCCCCCCTGGTCCGGTGGTGATCTGGAATCTGGTACGACGCTGCAACCTGACCTGCAAGCACTGCTACTCCATCTCGGCGGACAAGGATTTCCCCAACGAGTTGAGCACCAGCCAGGTGTTTGAGGTGATGGACGACCTGAAACGGTTCAAGGTGCCGGTGCTCATTCTCTCCGGCGGCGAACCCCTGCTGCGCCCGGATATCTACGAGATCGCCCACCACGCCAAGGCCATGGGCTTCTACACCGCCCTCTCCACCAACGGCACCCTGATCGACGAGGGCAATATCGACCGGATCGCCGGGGTGGGATTCGACTATCTGGGCATCAGCATCGACGGCATCGCCGGCACCCATGACCGGTTCCGGCGCAAGGAGGGGTCCTTCGACGCCTCCCTGCACGCCCTGCGGCTCTGCCGCGACCAGGGAATAAAGGTAGGCCTGCGATTCACCATGACCCAGGACAACGCGGAAGAGCTGCCTCAGCTGCTGGAGCTGATGGAGCGGGAGCGGATCGACAAGTTCTACTTCTCCCACCTGAACTACGCCGGACGTGGCAACAAGAACCGGAAGGACGACGTTTTCCTCGACACCACCCGCTGGGCCATGGAGTTGCTGTTCGAGCGTGCCCTGGCAGATGCACGCCAGGGCCGCGGCAGCGAGTTCGTCACCGGCAACAACGACGCAGACGGGGTCTACCTGCTGCACTGGGTGGAGCGCCACTTCCCGGACATGGCCGGACATATCCACGCCAAACTGGTCCAGTGGGGCGGCAACAGTTCCGGCGTCAATATCTCCAATATCGACAATCAGGGCTACGTCCACCCGGACACCATGTGGTGGAACTACAATCTGGGCAACGTCAAGGAGCGTCCTTTCTCAGAGATCTGGCAGGACACATCCGACCCGATCATGGCGGGGCTCAAGGCAAAGCCGCGCCTGGTTGGCGGCCGCTGTGGCCGTTGCGCCCACTTCGACATCTGTGGCGGTAACACCCGGGTGCGGGCGATGCAGCTCACCGGCGACGCCTGGGGCGAAGACCCTGCCTGCTATCTCACGGACGAGGAGATCGGGATTGAAGAGGCGAAGGAATTGACCCAATAGAGATGATCGACCACAGAGCAGATAAACCCGATTTTACAGCACAGGCGGATTCAGTGATCCCGGAAGATCCGAACGGCACTGCAATACGGCATTTCCTGGCCATCATTATCATACTCGTGATTGGCGGCAGCCCGATGACAGCTCCGATCGCCGCCAGCACCGATACGGGTGTCCCCGAACTGTACCGGCAACACTGCGCCGAGTGCCATGGCCTCGATCGCCTGGGGCTCATGGGTCCGGCCCTGCTACCCGAGAACCTGAAACGGCTGCGTAAAAAATCCGCCAGCGGGGTGATACAAAGCGGACGCCCCGCCACTCAGATGCCCGCATTCGGTGAGAAACTGAACCCGAGCCAGATCCAGTCACTGGTGAACCTGATCTACACCCCTCTCGATCAGGTACCGAACTGGGGCGTGAAAGAGATCAAGGCCAGCCAGCTGCTCTACCACAAACCCGGCGCACTGGCAGATGAACCCCTGTTCGATGCCGACGTGGACAACCTGTTCATGGTGGTGGAACTGGGTGACCATCACGCAACCCTGCTCAACGGCGATACCTTCGAACCCATCCACCGCTTGCCCACTCGCTTCGCCCTGCACGGGGGGCCGAAATGGGCCGAGGGGGGGCGCTACATCTACTTCGCCTCCCGAGACGGCTGGATCAGTAAATTCGATGTCTTCAACCTCAAGTATGTGGCCGAGGTACGAGCCGGCATCAACAGCCGCAACCTGGCGGTATCAGACGATGGCCGCTATATCATCGTCGCCAACTACCTCCCTCACACCCTGGTAGTACTGGATGCCCGGGATCTTTCCCCCCTGAAGGTGATCCCGGCCGTGGATGGGAAAGGCAATAGCTCCCGAGTCAGCGCGGTCTATACCGCCGACCCGCGCAACAGCTTCGTGGCCGCCCTCAAGGATATCCCGGAGGTTTGGGAGATCTCTTATGAGGATGAGCCACCCGCTGGCTTTTCCGGCTGGGTCCACGACTATCGCCAGGATTCTGGTGAGAACTATCCCCAGGAGCGGTTCCCGGTAAGACGCATCAGGCTGCCAAAGATCCTGGACGACTTCTTCCTCACTCAGAACTACGATCAGATCATCGGCAGCAGCCGCAACGGCGGCACTCAGGTGGTGGATCTCGACCTGAAACGTTCAGTAGCCAATATCGACCTGACCGGCATGCCCCACCTGAGCTCTGCCATTACCTGGAAACGTCAGGGCAGAACCGTGCTGGCCACCCCCAACATCAAGAAACCGGAAGTGGCCATCGTCGACACTGAAACCTGGCAGGTGATCAAACGCATCCCGACTAAAGGCCCCGGCTTCTTCATGCGCAGCCATGAAAACAGCCCCTATGCCTGGGTCGACGTCTTCTTCGGCCCCGATCGTGATCTGATGCATGTGATCGACAAGCAGACCCTGGAGATCGTAAAGACCCTGAAGCCCGCCCCCGGCAAGACCTCCGCCCACGTCGAGTTCACCCGCGACGGGAAGTATGCCCTGGTCAGCATCTGGGACATGGACGGCGCACTGGTGATCTATGATGCCAAAACGCTCAAGGAGGTGAAGCGGCTGCCCATGAAAAAGCCCTCGGGTAAATATAATGTACACAACAAGCTTACCCGCTCCAGTGGCACCAGCCACTGAAAAAAAACACATGCATTCACGAATAAAAAATGGCCGCGTTAATTCTACTTTGTTAGATGAACGGGAGTCGGCGGCCATGAAATCAAGATGGGTATAACGCTATGGGCCAGGTAAACTGCCTCTACTGCGGCAAGCGGATCCCGGACGATGCTGCGGAATGTACTCACTGTGGCGCTGTATCCCATTTCCAGAAAAAAGGGTATCGTTCCGGCGCACGCAAGCGATTCATCCTGCTGTTCATCGCCCTGGTGCTAATCTGTGCTTTTTTCGTTTTCTGGCTTCCCAGGGTATTCCCGTCCTGACATTTACAAGGCACCGTCCATGAATCTGCATACCATCACGCTTCTGCCCATTCTGCTACTGGCTGGCATCCCCTGCGCCCAGGCTGCTGAAACGGCTTTTCAGGTCCAGGGAGTGGAGGATGGTGATACCCTGCTGCTACAGATGCAAGGCCAGCCCAAGCGCATCCAACTGCTCGGCATCGACGCCCCGGAGGCGGTGGAGAACCCGAAGCTGGAACGTGACCTGGAGCGCACCGGATTGCGCAGAGCGGCACTCCTGGCCATCGGCCAGAAATCGGCCCGCCACCTCGGGGAACTGATAACGGCCGGTGATTCGGTTAGGCTGGTGGGAGATCTTGGAAAACAGGATAAATATGGGCGTATTTCAGTCGTGGTAATCGCCCCCAACGAGAGCTCGTTGAACACCACCATGGTGTCAGACGGCTACGCCATCGTACTCAATCGCCCCCCCCTGGCAGAGCCACTCAAAAGCCGCCTGCAGGGTGCCCAGCATGAGGCGATCCGTACCCATCGAGGCCTCTGGGGCAGTGACCGGGAGATCACCCTGGCCTGGGCCGGACTGGATGCCCGAACCCTTCCGGCAGCCGCACGTAAATCAACGCCTTCGGTTCGTTAGTACCTTAGCACTGAAATCTTGAACAGAAATACAAAGAAATCTCCGTAGGGTGGGCACGTTGTTTGTGCCCACCATTGCGATACAATGAGCTTTGGTGGGTATTTGGTTCCGACTCTGCCGGATTAGGAGACAGAACAGGGGAACCGTTACCCCATCCTCACAATATTTTCTCGGACCATAACAAAACAGTGACTCGACAAAGGCAGAACATTTCAGACTGGTCACTTTTGTAGTATAACTGCATCTTATCCATGAGATATCGAAATGATAATTTCCTTTATCCCACTGTTTTCTCCAAGTAACAACTCCCATCTTCTACGGGCAGTACCCTACCTCTTTCTTCTGGGTTTTATTGCCTCTGTCTTTTTTTCACCCGATCTCCTCGCAGTTTCTCCGCTCGACAAAGAGGCCGTAGCGGACATTAACGACAGTGCATCGATATTAGCCATAGTAGCAATCAGTATCGTGGTGCTCGGCCTGGTATTTCTTAGCGTCCTTGCTCTCACTTTATGGAGCAGAAAACAGGATGACATTAACAATATGATGTCTTTCTGTATTAAGTTTCTTATAGACACAAAAGATGAAAATGAAAGATGTCAGGCGGCAAGGGCGTTAGGTCGGGCAAAAGATCCTGGTGCACTCCTTGTCTTACTTGACGTTATCAGTGATGAAAAAGTGTCAGAAATTGTCCGAAAGGCAGCACAAGGCGCGCTGGACGAGATGGGTTTTAAATATCGTAAGTGTAAAAAATTAATCAATGAACTGGTACCGGAAATAAAAAACGGAAACCACCAGAAAGTCATCGATATTTTAATTATAAACTTTGAAAAAGGTGAAAAGAAATATGTACAAAGTGCTTACTTAACAGGTCGAGAATTCCTCAAGATGAAGCGGTATGCTGACGCGAGAGAATGGCTGCATAAGGCACACTTACGTAATCGAACACCTAGAATATATGCTGACCAGATAAAGAAGCTTACCGACAAATGCAACGAACATCTCTTTGCTGAGGGAGATAAACGATTCAAAGAAGGAGATTATTATTCGGCAAGAGAGCACTACACGCTGGCATCAACTGGAATCAATGATGAAGATAAAAGGCGTTTTTCGGCTTATCTTCGCTTAGCGTGCGTTTACTGTAAAATTGGAGATTACATCGATGCTGATCAAGCTACCTTGCAGGCACTGCAGCACCATCACCAGACAGATATGTCTCTTAGACTAAACAAGCTGGCAAAAAAAGTAATCCATGAAAGTAATAAAAATCCGGATGGAGAAAGTAAAGATGCCGGGTCAAGAAGTAAAATAGACAGATACGTAGATGATGTCATGGCGAAATTATGGACCGGTAAAACCGTCAATCCGGAATGAACAGGGTCTCTCGACGGGATTAACCGCAATGCCATTAACTTAACGCCGACGGATCACCCTGTAGGGTGGGCACGTTGTTTGTGCCCACCAAAATG
>JAUUYI010000188.1 GCA_030590525.1 Sedimenticola sp.
GCCCTGGGGGCCGCAGTAAGCAGTGATATCCTCTCTCCCGCCAATCTGATGCAGATCGTGCTGCTCTTTCCTCTCATCAAGGGGTTGCATGAACTGGGCCACGCCTTTGCCGTCAAGATGTGGGGCGGTGAAGTACATGAGATGGGTATTACCCTGCTGGTCCTGATGCCCATCCCCTATGTGGATGCATCGGCGGCCTGGGCCTTTCGGGAACGGCGTAACCGTGTCCTGGTGGGGGCGGCGGGCATCCTGGTCGAGCTGTTCGTGGCTGCCATCGCCCTGTTTCTATGGTTGGCAGTAGAGCCTGGCATGGTCAAGGACGCGGCCTTGAATGCGTTCCTGATCGGCAGTGTCTCGACCCTGCTGTTCAACAGTAACCCGCTGTTACGCTTCGATGGTTACTATATACTGCAGGACCTGATCGAGATCCCCAACCTCGGTAGCCGCTCCAACCGTTACTACCTCTACCTGATGCAGCGTTATCTGTTCGGGCTCACGCAGGTCCGTTCACCGGTGACTGCCCCGGGCGAATGTACCTGGTTCATTTTTTACGGCTTTGCAGCCTTCGTCTATCGCCTGTTCATCCTGACCGTCATCACTCTTTTTCTGGCTGAAGAGTATCTGGTCGTCGGCGTGGTCCTGGCCATCTGGGCGGTCATCCTCCAGATCGTCCTGCCCGTCATCCGGGGAATTAGATTCGTACTGACCAGCCCGAATCTCGCCGGCAGCAGACCCCGGGGCATCATCACGGTAACCCTGTTCATCGGCCTGTGCAGCGGCCTGCTCCTGCTCCTGCCCGTCCCCCTGACCACCCGGACAGAAGGGATCGTCTGGGTGACAGATCAGGCACAGGTGTATGTCGGAACCGACGGTTTTCTGGATCAGGTGCTGGCCTCCCCGGGCCAGACAGTCGAACCTGGCGCACTACTGGCCCGGTTGCGGGCGCCATCTCTCGACACCCGGATCGCGGTCGTCGAAGCCCGCCGGCGGGAACTGCAGGCCCGCAAGGCTGCCGAACAGGTCGACAACCGGGTCCAATCCGAGATAACGGCAGAAGAGCTGGCCTCCGCAAACGCCGAGTTGCAAAGGCTGCAGGAGCGTGCCGCGGCGCTGCTGGTAAAGAGCCCGGTAGCAGGCACATTCGTGCTACCGGATGCACACCGGATCCAGGGCCGCTATCTGCACCAGGGTGAGCTGCTCGGGTATGTAGTCACACCCGGGCACCTGACCATAAAAACCGTGGTACCCCAATCGGATATAGGGCTGGTACGGCAACGCACCACCCAGGTAGAGGTGCGGCTGGCCGAGCGGCTGGACCAGAGTATCGACGCCTGGATCTTAATGGCCACACCTTCGGGGAGCAGTCAGCTGCCCAGCCGGGCACTGGGAGCCGGCGGGGGCGGCAACATCGCTATCGACCTGCAGGACAAGGAAGGGGTAACTGCCAGCGAAAAGGTGTTTCAGGTAGAGCTGGGGCTACCGTCTGACCTTAAAATCCAGGGCATAGGTGAACGCGCCTATGTCCGCTTCGATCATGGCACAGAGCCACTTGCCAGACAGTGGCTGCGCAGCGGTCGTCAGCTGCTGCTGAGCCGGCTTTCCTACTGAATCCTTGACTCTACCACCCCTCCCCACACTACAATCAGCCGACGGCGGCCTGGGTTACAGAACTAAAGTTCCACCCCTGTCTGCCGCATTAAAAGTGTAGAACGGTAAGCACCCGGTTAAACCCATACCTCAATGGTGAGGGCGCTTACGTAGAACGATAACCTGGAACTGTTCAACCCGAAACAAGCGATATGCATCGACAGCAAAAAAAAGTTATCGTGATAGTTCTCGCGACATTCATCCTTATCTCAGGTCTGGTTGCAGCCGGACCTGAAACGGCGCCGGATGGAACAGACCCGTCACCCACATTCGACTGCGTGATCGAGCCCAGTGAGATAGTGGATGTGGGTAGTGCCGTACCCGGTGTCATAGAGACGATGCAGGTGGATCGCAGCGATCTGGTTCGTAAAGGGATGACCCTCGCAAAACTCGAATCCGGCACCGAACACGCATCCGTCAAACTGGCGAAAATGCAGGCCCAATTGACCACTAGTATCGAACTGCGCAAGGCAAACGCCGGATACAACCGTAGAAAACAGTCCCGCAACAGAGAGCTATTCCAAAAGGCGATCATATCGAAAAACGACATGGACCTGACCAAGACCGAGGCGTACATTGCCCAACTCCAGGTACGTCAGGAAAAAGACAACCAACTGATCGCCAGCCTCGAATGGGAACGGGCGCGTAAAGTGCTCGAGCGACGCACCATTCATAGCCCCATCGACGGGGTGGTGATGGAGCGATTCAAATCCGTGGGTGAATATGTGAAGGATACGCCGGTGATGCGCGTGGCCCAGCTCGACCCGCTGCACGTGGAGGTAATTCTGCCGGTGAATATGCTGGGTCAGGTTCCTCGCGGCATACGGGCCGAGGTCACCCTTGATCTGCCAGGGCAAGCAAAACAGGTGGCCACAGTTACCCGGGTGGACCGTGTCTCTGATGCGGCAAGCGGTACTTTTGGCGTCCAGTTGAACTTGCCGAACCCGGATTATCAGATCCCCAGTGGACTGCGCTGCCGGCTCACCTTTCTCCCCGAAACGGCCCCGGCTGCACCAGAACCTGAAGCCCTCTCCCCAAGTATCCCAATCAGCACCGTCACAGCTATCCAGCCGCCCGTCCCATCCCTCGCTGACAAGCAGGCAGTCGTGATACCGAACCCTGCAACCCCCACTGCCGCGACAGCCGGTATCGAAGCCTCTGCCCCTGACCCCATCCCCCGAGCCTGCTACGCCATCGGCCCACTGCCGGACGCTGCACTCGCCGAGCGGCTGATGCAGGCGCTCGGCAACAGCGCAGAGGATATGCTGATGCGCGAAGAGAGAGATCGGACCTCCAGCAGATACCTTGTGCTTGCCAGCCAGCAAACCAGCAGTGACACTGCACAGGCCCTGTTCAACCGTATAAAGGCAGCAGGCATCACCGATATCGCCATACTGCGTCGCGGCCCTCACCAAGGGCGAGTCTCACTCGGCTTCTACCGCAACCAATCAGTGGCTATCCGCTGGCAGGCAAAACTCGCTGCCAAAGATATCCTGGCAGAAGTGGTGGAGCAGCACCGTGGGCGCCCTATCTACTGGCTCGATCTCACCCTCAGCGGCGACATCGCCAGCATGGCCCGACTGCGCGAAACAGCCAGTGCCATCGCCACCGACGCCAACCTCCAATCCACCAGCTGCCCTCAGCAACTGGCGACCCGCTAACCAAGTCCCAGTCTCTCAACCAGAAACTTTCGCAACCTCTGCCTGATTCTGCAGGAAACGGTGAGCTTGCGAAGTCCAGCACGGAAATTGTGCAAACACCCGGGCTAAATTCCTACCTGCAATAGAAAGAGGCCCTGTTTACTCCCATCCGGGGTAAACAGGGCCTCTCGACGGGTTACGTCTAAGCTACGGCTTCACGCGGCCCAGTACCAGGACCTCGACCCGCCGGTTTTCGGCACGGCCTTCAGCGGTCTTGTTGGTGGCGATGGGCATCTTTTCACCCGCGCCCCGGGTGAATATTATGCTCGGATCCCCCCCGGTATCTACCAGGTAATCGCGCATCGACTCGGCACGCTGCTCGGAAAGATCCTGGTTATAATCGTCGTCACCCACGTCGTCAGTGTGACCGATGAGTTCAATGTACGTCGCTCTGGACAATACCGACAGAGCGGTATCGCGGTTTTCCTCGATCAGCGCCTTGCCCTGGGCTGTCAACTCGGCGCTCCTGCGGGGGAAAAGGGCAACGCTTGGGAGAAGCATAGTGTCCAGAGCGCGGGCCTCCCCGATAATGATGATCTCGACCCGGCGGTTGAGCGCCTGACCTTCCTTCGTGTCATTGGAGGCCAAAGGGTTGCTCTCTCCCTTGCCGATGACACGCAGTTTGTCGGCCGGCGTACCGGTGGCGACCAGATAATCGCTTACTGCCTCGGCGCGCCGCTTGGACAGACCCATGTTGTAGCTGGCATCACCGGTACTGTCGGTGTGACCGATAATGATGGCAGCGAAGGCATCGGACAGTTCATTCTGAACGGTCTTGCGCCAGGCTTCGAGGGTCTCCCTGCCCTCATCGGTGACATCCGCCTTGTCGAAGCCAAAGAGTTTCGCCGCCGGGATGGCGATGACAGAGATCTGACCTGACGGCTGGCCCTCGATCACCTCGATCTCGACTTCCAGCACCACACCGTCGCAGCCGACGAGGGTTGCATCCCCTTCCGCCCAGAAACCGGTGTGCACACAGTCGCCGGAGCCACTGCGCAGAATATTGCCCTGCGTGTTCACGGCATATCCAGATGTCTCCTGCGCCTGGACGTTACCAGCCGCCAGTGCTGCGCACAAGGCCACTCCCGCTCCCAGAACAGTTGCTCTTTTCCACTTCATACTCATGACAGCTTTCTCCAAATTAATTTTTTTCAATGGTAATCATCCAGTTAAACCCATACCTCGATGGAATTGACCGGATGCTTACTTCTGTTAAAGTTTCTTGCCTATCGTTGGCCGGGGGATTCTATCATTTTTCGTAAGGGCCAAGGGACTCTAAATGCCGTAACGATAAATTCCGGGTAACTATTCAGCATGCTTTGAAATTTGGCACAAAGTCGCTGATATCGGCTGTTTCTGGAGAAAATGTCAGCGGCAGGGATGCCGCCGTTAAGACGGAGGGACGTATTTACGGCGTTTTTCGGAAGAAATAGCCGTTATCGTAAGTGCCAAGTTAAACCCAATGCCATTAACTTACCTGATTACCTACATGTCTAAGCTGGTTTTCAAGCCATTTTCGTAACTTCTCAATAACCCGGGGCAAACGGGTAGGGTGGATCAAGGAGCGTAGCGACGGATCCACCAACGCGACCTAGCCTGGTGTATCCGCTCCGCTTGATACACCCTACATTTCAGATTGTTGCC
>JAUUYI010000311.1 GCA_030590525.1 Sedimenticola sp.
AGAAGCGGCCTCTGTTTCCCCTCCACAAGACGGAATCACGACAACCCCCGCCAAACCGGAAGAGCAGGAACCCTCACTCCAGATTTCACCACCAGAAACTGCGCCTGCCTCCCCGCCGGCAACCTTCCCACCTATTGAAGGATCGCCGGGGCCAGGTCAGCTGCCGCCCCCGGAAATCAACGAACCCATACCAGCGAGCTTAGGGCTCGCGAAATAATAAGTCCCTGAATTTGGGGCGTCGAGGCGCCCGCTCTCATACTTCCTGTACCCGCGACACTTGTACATCCCTGTACGGCGCATATCATTGATTATGCAACTGAATCTGCAACGCTGAAGCGGGGCTTAGAGACAAGCAGGATGGGATAATTCATTTTTTCCGCGGCCCTTAATCATCCGGTAGTAAAACCCTGCAGGGTCTGCGCTGGCATGGACTCACAGGCCACCCCGCTGACCCGTGCTGCCGGAGGCCCTTTGGTGAGCCAGGCCTTGAGCTGACTGATGGCACGCGGCTCTCCGCACGCCAGCACTTCCACCCGGCCATCCAGGCGGTTTTTTGCATACCCCTGGATCCCCAACTGAACCGCCTGCTGCCGGGTGGCAGCCCTGAAGAAAACCCCCTGCACCTTCCCGGACACCACACACCGCACACAGATCGTCATATCTCTCCCTCTCGCATGGAGCGAATTATTCACCGGTCAGCGGTCCCAGAATGTGCTGTGATAAAGGCCTCGATCATCTCTCCGCTCACCGGGCCGACCTGCCGGGCCATTACCTCACCTTCCGGTGATACCAGATAAGAGGTGGGCAACGCGGGCACGGGACCCAGTTCCGTCTTGTGCGCAGGCTCGGAGTGCAAAATCGGGTAGCTGAGGAACTGCTCCTCCGCGAAGGCTCGCAGCCTTTCCGGTTCAATCCGCTCCATATTCACCCCCACCACTACTGCATCCTTCTCCTTGTGGCTGTTGTGAAACACCTCCAGTTCCGGCAGTTCCTCCAGGCAGGGGGGGCACCAGGTGGCCCAGTAGTTGACCAGCACCCACTTGCCCCGAAACTCGGAGAGGTGGCGCTGGGTACCGTCGAGATCCGGGAGAGTAAACTCCACCGGCTCGGCCACGACTCCCAGCGACAGCAGCAGGCCAGACACTAAGGCAAGGAATTTGATGTATGCAGATTGCATCATGAATCCTGTGTAACGTAAAAAGAACCGATGATAAGCGCCTTGAGGGAAAATCACCAACCACTCTTTCCCTTCGCGCTGTATTGGATACAATGCCTCACTATCTTTCATTGGAGATACCCATGCCCGTAGAAATCTATCACAACCCACGCTGCAGCAAATCTCGTCAGGCTCTACAGTTGCTGGAAGAGAAAGGCATCCAGCCGAAGGTCACCAAATACCTTGAGACACCACCCACCCAGGAGAGACTGGAGAAGATCCTGGATATGCTGGGTATGGAGCCCCGCGACCTGATGCGCAAGAAGGAGGCAGAGTATAAACAGGCCGGACTGGATGATCCGACTCTCAGCCGAGAGCAGCTGATCCAGGCCATGATCAAGCACCCGAAACTGATCGAGCGCCCAATCGTGATCAAGGATGGCAGGGCCGCCCTCGGCCGCCCGCCTGAATCCGTGCTGGAGATCGTTTGAATGGACTATATCCTGGTACTCTATTACAGCCGCTGCGGCGCCACCGCGGAGATGGCCCGTATGATTGCCCGTGGAGTGGAAGAAATCCCAGGCATGGAGGTACGCCTGAGGAGCGTACCGAACGTCTCCAGCGTCTGCGAGGCGGTGGAGGAGACAGTCCCGCCGGAAGGCGCTCCCTATGCCACCCTGGATGACCTCAAGGGCTGCTCCGGGCTCGCCCTCGGCAGTCCCACCCGCTTCGGCAATATGGCCGCTGCCATGAAATATTTCATCGATGGCTCCAGCCCGCTCTGGCTCACCGGTGCCCTGATTGGAAAGCCGGCAGCCGTATTTACCTCCACCTCCAGTATGCACGGCGGCCAGGAGACCACTCTGACCTCCATGATGCTACCCCTGCTGCACCACGGTATGCTGCTGACAGGCCTGCCGTACAGCGAGCCAGAACTGCTGCAGACCACTACCGGCGGCACCCCCTATGGGCCCAGTCACCTGGCAGGAAGGGAGAGCAACCTCCCCCTCAGCAGCGAAGAAAAAAGCCTCTGCCAGGCCCTGGGACGCCGATTGGGAGGCATTGCGAAAACCCTGACCGGGGGTTAGGGCTTGTCCAAGTAATGCAGCTTCCACTCGACATCACCCTGCGGGAAAGTGCCAGCCTGGCCTCGTTCTACCCGGGGAAAAACCGCCAGGCACTCTCAGACATCAATGCCTGCGTGGAAAACCGGGGCGAGCATTTCATCTACCTGTGGGGCAAGCCCGGGACCGGCCGCAGCCACCTGCTGCAGGCTGCCTGCCGGCTGGGCTCGGAGCAGCGGCAGGCCGTGGCCTACCTGCCGCTGCTGCAAGCCCCGAGCTTCGAGCCCGCAATCCTTTCGGATCTCGGCATGCTGGACATCGTCTGTCTGGACGATATCCAGGCGATCACCGGCCGGCCCGCGTGGGAACAGGCGCTATTCCATCTGTTCAACCAGCTGCGGGATAACGGGGGCAAATTGCTGATCAGCGCCGATCGCGCACCCGCCCGGCTACAGCTGGGGCTGCCCGACCTGAATTCACGCCTCGGCTGGGGGCTCTGTTACCAGCTGCTGCCACTGGATGACCAGGAAAAGATGGGGGCGATCATCGACTCCGCCTCACGACTGGGCATGACACTCTACCCTGAGACCGCACGCTATATCCTGCAGCGCGCTCCGCGGGACATGGAATCCCTGCTACAGATTCTGAAGCAGCTGGACCGGGCCTCACTGGCGGCGCAGCGGAAGCTGACGGTGCCCTTTGTGAGGTCGCTGCTGGGCTAGCCAAGTAGGTCGGGCACGGTTTTTGTGCCCGACATTTTTTCTGGCGGGTGGCTTTGGGAAATGACGTCGGGCATAAACGGCATGCCCGACCTACTCCCTGTTTTTGTCTGTTTTCTCCGTGCCTC
>JAUUYI010000045.1 GCA_030590525.1 Sedimenticola sp.
CAAATCCTGACCAGTTTTAAACCGGGTAAACCGGGGACAGACCACGGTTTATACTTTGTCACTTCGCACTGTTGGTTGGGCTGAGCCTGCGAAGGGACTGGTACCGAACTGGTAAATTGTTGGGCTTCGCAGGCTCAGCCCAACCTACAAATTTTGCATTCTTGACCTTTGTATAATCTGACAAACTAGAACTAAAGCCGAGAGGTTTACAAATCCCCTATCGGGGACTCTAAACCCGGGTTCTCGCTCCTGGGTCCAGCTTTTATCCTCGGTCCTGTCTTTCCTTGGTCCTCCGTCCTTGGTCCTGCCTTTATCCCAGTACCTGCTTTTTGCTAAGCTACATGGTTCCACGAACTCATTGGATCCAAAGAATACCATGCCCGATCAGATCAAAGATATCGACAGCTACATGCAAGCGGTGGGGGCGAATGCCCGTGCCGCTTCGCGGCTGCTGGCCAGTGCCAGTACCAGGGTGAAGAATGAGGCGCTGCAGGCTATTACGGGCGATCTGGACCGTGGCCGCAGGGAGCTGATGGAGGAAAACCGGAAAGACCTGGAGGCAGGCACTGAGAAAGGGCTGGATGCCGCTCTGCTGGACCGGCTGGAACTGACAGAGGCACGTATCAACAGTATGATCGAAGGGCTACGGCAGATCACCGCCCTGCCTGACCCGATCGGGGAGATTTTTGATCTGAAGTTTCGCCCCACCGGCATTCAGGTGGGGCGTATGCGGGTACCCCTGGGGGTGGTGGGGATTATCTACGAATCCCGCCCCAATGTTACCGCCGATGCCGCCGCCCTGTGCCTGAAGTCGGGTAATGCCAGCGTGTTGCGTGGCGGCTCTGAGGCATTCCACTCCAACCAGGCAATCGCCGGCAGTATCCAACGGGGGTTGGAGAAGGCGGGCCTGCCCGGCGATGCAGTGCAGGTGATCGCCACACGCGACCGGGCAACCGTGGGCGCCATGATCACCATGCCGGAGTATGTGGATGTCATCATCCCCCGGGGTGGAAAGGGGCTGATCGAACGCATCTCCCAGGATGCGCGGGTACCGGTGATCAAGCATCTGGACGGCATCTGTCACGTCTACATCGATGATCAGGCGGACATCGGCAAGGCCTTCGACATTGCCATCAACTCCAAGACCCAGCGCTATGGTACCTGCAACACCATGGAGACCCTGCTGGTGGCAGAAGGAGTAGCCGAGGAGATCCTGCCGATGCTTGCCACCGCCTATCTGGAAAAAGGGCTGGAACTCCGTGGCTGTGCCCGCAGCTGCGAGATCCTCGCGGGTTGCCAGCCCGCCACCGAAGCAGACTGGGATACCGAGTATCTGGGTCCCATCCTAGCCATCCGGGTGGTGGCAGACCTGAAGAGTGCCATCGATCACATTAACACCCACAGCTCCCAGCACACGGACAGTATCGTGACCGAAAACTACACCCGTGCCCGCCGTTTCCTGTCGGAGGTGGACTCCGCCTCGGTGATGGTCAATGCATCCACCCGTTTCGCTGACGGTTTCGAATATGGCCTGGGCGCAGAGATCGGCATCTCCACCGACAAATTCCACGCCCGTGGCCCGGTAGGCCTGGAGGGACTCACCTCGGTGAAATTCATCGTGCTGGGAGATGGGCACATAAGGAGATAGGTAGCTATTCAGCCCTTTCCATGGTCGTCACCGATATCGGCGACTCAGTGCCAAATCCCAAAGCATGCTGAATAGTTACGGAGATAGATGCTAGGCATTCTCGGAGGTACCTTCGACCCTATCCATTATGGTCACCTGCGTCCCGCCCTCGACGTTCAGCAGGCGCTGAGGCTGGATCAGATCCGGCTGATCCCGCTGCGGCACCCCCCCCACCGGGAATCACCGGTCACCCTGCCGGGACAACGGCTGGCCATGATTCAAGCCGCGGTCCGGGGCACACCCGCCTTCAACGTGGATGAACGGGAACTGAATCGCAGCGGCAAATCCTATACCCTGGACACCCTGCGCTCCCTGCGAGAAGAGCTGGGCACAGAGACACCGCTCTGCCTGCTGATCGGAAGTGACGCCTTCCGCGGCTTCCCAAACTGGCATAGACCAGGGGAGATCCTGAAACTGGCGCACCTGGTGGTGATGCGACGCCCGGGCGATGCGTACCCCGGACTCTACCCGGAGCGGATAACAGCCGACCGGGAGGTGCTCCACACCCATCCCGGCGGGCATATCCTCTATCAACAGGTCACCCAGCTGGGGATCTCCTCCACCCGTATTCGGGGCCTGCTGAAAGCGGGACTGGACCCCCGCTTCCTGCTCCCGGACTCTGTGCTGTCGATCATTCGGAGGGAGCGGCTCTACCGTTAAGGCCTCAAAAAACTGGGGCAGGCAGCCTGATTCAGCTAAAATCCCTACCTTGAGATCCAATCAGGAAACATTATGCAGGTAGAAGAACTCCGTGAACTGGTCGTGAGAGTGCTGAACGACATGAAGGCACAAAACATCAAAGTACTTGATGTCCGAGGACAGACCAGTATCACCGACATCATGATCATCGCCAGCGGCACCTCCAGCCGGCACGTAAAATCGATCGCCGAGGCGGTTGCCTTTCAGGCCAAAGATGCGGGTGAGCAGCAACTGGGCAGTGAAGGGCTGGAACAGGGCGAATGGGCACTGATCGACCTCAATGGCGTCGTGCTGCACGTCATGCAGCCCAAGGTGCGCGATTTTTACCAGCTCGAGCGACTGTGGGACATGCCGGCCCCGAAGGAGACTCCACAGTCATCCGGGGAGACCGTTCCGTAGGCTCAGCATGGGAATAGAGAGATAACCTGCAGCAACTGCCGAATCAGCTGCAGGCATCAGAATGGCCACAGCGACCATTCGGCCTCCAACTCTGCCCGACACCCTTTCAGCTGACCTGCATAACGATCCGAGTTGCGCTCCACCTTACGGGCCACCGATTTCAGCCAGCCCTTGCTCGCATAACTCTTGCGTTTGAACCCTCCGTGCCCCTCGTGATAGGCCAGGTACTGGTTGTAGCTATCCCATTTCGAGACACCGAGCATGCGCTGGGTCATGTTGGTATACCAGCCAACAAAATCCACAGCATCGTCGAAGTCATCCCGGTCTGCACCACTATTCCCTGTTTTCTCCATATACCAGTCCCAAGTGCCATCCTTGGCTTGCGCGTACCCATAGGCGGAGGATGGGCGGGTCCAGGGGATAAATCCGAGCAGGGTGCGCCGGGGTGGCTGGGCATCGTCCCGAAACGAGGACTCCTGCCGAATGATTGCCATCTGCACCTGGATGGGTGTCCCCCAGCGCTTCTCGGATGCGCGCGCGTCCTGGTACCAGCCATCCTTCTCCCGGAAAATCTCGCAGAGGTTATCGATCCTGTTCGGTGGCGTGGTGGCGCAGCTGACAATAATCAGGCCGCTTCCAATGGCGCAGAGCAGCACAACCAGGAGGCGATGCAGCCGCCCGCGAGTACGATAGTTGGCACGCTTGGAACGACGTCTCATCGATTCATTGCAACTACTTTCATATTCAGATACGGCATCACTCCAGATCCTGATCGCCCAGAATCAGGCGGTTACCCGCGTCATCCAGCGTCATTTGAAAGCGTCTCAGGACACTCATACCAAGCAGTGGATTATCTCCCAGTAGACTATCTGCTATAAAGGCCACCGTCACCTCTTCGATCCGCCTGCCGCCTATAGTCAAGGCCGGGAGCACACCTACCCAGGCCCTGACCTCCCCTTTCGCCGTCTGCAGCTTGCGCTCCTCCCGCACTCCCTCTTCGATTCCCAGCAGCTGAATCATAGATTCGGGCAGAACCACGAACGAAGCCCCCGTATCCACCATCAGCTCGGCCTGCAGCTCCCTTCCATCCTCTCCCGAGAGAAGAACCGATACCAGGTGATGATTCCCTTTACGTCGTGTATCCACCACGATCCGGTCCAGCAGCGGTGGTGGCAAATCTTTCCCATGACTGAGGATGACCACCCGTTCGGTACCACCTGCCGGGTTCTCGATCAACACGTGATTGACACCATACAGCAGGCTGCGGAGCCTGGCAGCGGAGTCACCTTGCACCAACCCCACTGCCGGCATGTCGAGCAGTTTCTCCTGACCTGAGAGGGTAAACCCCTCCTCCTCCGCCATCTGCTCCAACTGCATACTCAAACCCCCGGCCATGGCCCCGCCATGCGCCAGGTGCAGTACACAGAAAAGCAACGAAAAACCAACCTGTCTCAGCAGAGGTAAGGAGGTATACATAGCATCCATTCAACAATGAAACCGACGAAAAGTATAGTCAACCCGAAAGCGGGCTGTCAGCCCGGATAGAGCAAGCAACATGGAATTTCCAGACCCACATCATCTACAATCCCCAACAGTATGAATATTCATCTGATCTCTGTTGGGAACCGGATGCCACACTGGGTGGACGAGGGATACCGGGAGTACGCCAGACGGATGCCCGGCGAATGCAGCCTCAAGCTGGTAGAGATCCCACCAGGACATCGCGGCAAAAGCGCTGATATCGCCCGCACCTTGAAGATCGAGGGTGAGCGTATACTCAAGGCCGTCCCAAAAGGGTGCCTGATGCTGGCACTCGATGTTAAAGGCAAGTCCTGGAGTACAGAACAGCTCTCTGAGCAGATGGCAAGGTGGATGGTGGATGGCCGGGATCTGGCGCTGCTGATTGGTGGCCCGGAAGGCCTCTCTGCGCCTTGCCTGCAACGGGCGGATGGCCACTGGTCCCTCTCTCCATTGACACTGCCCCACCCCCTGGTGCGTGTGCTGCTGGCAGAACAGATCTACCGGGCCTGGAGCATCCTCCGTCATCACCCTTATCACCGGGCCGGATAGAGAAATGGCAACGGGATCCTGTCATTGCAACTCAAGTTTCAGGGTTCATTACTGCTTGATTTTGTTATTCCCTGATTTGTGGCCGCGTAACGGCGTGGGATGCTTCTCAATAACCCTGGAAAAATGGGTAGGGTGGATCAAGGAGCGTAGCGACGGATCCACCAACACTCCATAGCCTGGTGGATCCGCTCCGCTTGATCCACCCTACCTTTAGATTCTTGCCTGGCCTTAACATTTTTTTATATCAGGCGGCTGGAGAGGGATCGGAGATGATAGACTGATTCCTCGTCTATGCTATTGGTGGGCCAGTTGGGTAACGGAAACGAAATCGTTCTCGCCTCCCTTTCACCCCGGCGGCGCGAGTTGCTGCAGCAGATTGGCGTCCAGTACCGGCAGATACCGGTAAAAGTGGACGAGGTGCCAAGACCGGGGGAAGCCGCTGCAGAGTATGTGATCCGGCTGGCACTTTTAAAGGCCACTGTCGGCAGACGGACGGAGGGTCCCGACGCACCGGTGCTGGCCGCCGATACGGCGGTGGTGCTCGGAGGTAAGATTCTGGGTAAACCCCGGGACCAGACCCAGGCACTGGAAATGATGCAGCAGCTCTCGGGACGCACACACGAGGTCCTTACCGGCATAGCCCTGGATTACGGACAACAGGCATGCCGGCTCAACGTAAGCCGAGTCAGTTTCAGGCGAATCACACGACAAGAGGCGATTGCCTACTGGTTGAGTGGCGAGCCGGCGGACAAAGCAGGGGGTTACGCCATCCAGGGACGTGGGGCGCTGTTCATATCACACCTGGAGGGAAGCTACTCCGGGGTAATGGGCCTGCCCCTGTTCGAGACGGCGGAACTGCTGAGGGATGCCGGCGTCAAACTGCTTTAGTGATACCTTATTCAGTGTCCAACTGATTGACGGCATGCAACTATATTCGTGAAGCAAGGGAGCAGATTGCCCATCCTGGCCAGTGAATATCAAACTCTAACCACCTTAAATAATTACAAAGAAATTATGAGCGAAGAGATCCTGATCAACGTCACCCCCCCGGAAACACGGGTTGCCGTATTGGAAAATGGCGTGATTCAGGAGATTATTATAGAGCGTTCCGATCGGCGGGGACTGGTCGGCAATATCTACAAAGGCCGGGTGTGTCGGGTATTGCCCGGAATGCAGGCCGCCTTCGTGGATATCGGCCTGGAGCGAGCCGCATTCCTGCACGCAGCAGATATCCTGCACGGACAGGAACACAGAAACGACAGCGAGCGTACCGAGAACATCTCGGCACTGGTACGGGAGGGAGGTGAAGTTATCGTCCAGGTGGTGAAGGATCCTCTCGGCTCCAAGGGTGCCCGTCTCACCACTAACCTCTCCATACCCTCGCGCTATCTCGTATTTATGCCGTCCCTGACTAACTCCGGCATCTCCCAGAAGATCGAGACCGAAAAAGAACGCACCCGCCTGCGCCAGATTATAGACCAGTTCACCCAGGAGAAAGAGATACAAGGCAGCTTCATCGCACGTACTGCGGGTGAGGGGGTCAGCGAAGAGACGCTAAGGGCGGACATGGCCTTTCTGGCCAGGCTGTGGCAGAACATACAGGAGCTTCGCCGAACCTCCCCCCCGGGAAAGCTGGTACACGAAGATCTCCCACTGTTACTGCGTGCCCTGCGCGACCTGGTGACACCAGAGGCGGAACGAATCCGTATCGACTCACGAGAGAGCTGGCAGAAAGCGAAAAGATTCGCTGACCGCCTGATTCCCGATCTGAACGTCCAGATCGAAGCCTATCCGGGGGGAAGGCCTATCTTTGACCTGTACGGGGTAGAGGATGAAATCCAGAAGGCACTGGAACGCAAAGTCGAGCTGAAGTCCGGCGGGCACCTGATTATCGACCAGACCGAGGCGATGACTACCATCGACGTCAATACCGGGGCCTTCGTCGGCCACCGCAATCTGGAAGAGACCATTTTCAAGACCAATATGGAAGCGGCCCAGGCGATCTGTCGTCAGCTGCGCCTGCGCAACCTGGGTGGCATCATCATCATCGACTTCATCGATATGACGGATGACGAACACAAGCGCCAGGTGCTGCGGGCTCTGGAGAAGTGCCTGGCCCGCGATCACGCCAAGACCCAGATCACTGAGGTCTCCTCTCTTGGGCTGGTAGAAATGACCCGCAAGCGTACCCGTGAATCCCTCGGCCACATTCTGTGCGAACCCTGTTCCTGCTGTGGCGGCAGGGGCTCACTGAAGACCGCTGAAACGGCCTGCTACGAGATCTTCCGCGAAATCCTCCGGGAGGCCCGCCAGTTCGATGTGGAATCGCTGCTGGTACTCGCCTCCCAGGCGGTGGTCGATCGATTGCTGGATGAAGAGTCTTCCAGCCTGGCAGAGCTGGAGGCCTTCATCGGCAAGCGCATCCGGCTGCAGGCGGAAACGCTCTACTCCCAGGAACAATACGACGTGGTATTGATATAAACAGAACTGGACAGCTGACGCCGAAACCACTCGGTTCGAGTCGCACTCACAACCACCTATGTCCCACTCCAGCAAATGATTCACTTGGCAAAATCCGTTGTCATCAAACTCTGGCTGCTGGCAATCCTGCTGCTGGCGTTGACGGCGGTGATCATCGGTGCCGGCCGGCTGGCTGCCCCCACTGTTGCCGATTATCGGCTGGAGGTGGAGCAGTGGGCCTCCGAGAGCCTGGGACAACCGCTTCAGATCGGGTCGCTCGAGATGCGCTGGGTAGGGCTGGAGCCGGAACTGGTGATGAAGGATGTCGCTCTGCTCTCGCCGGAAAGCGGCAAGCCAGTGATCCATTTCGCCGAAGGCCGCATCTCCCTGGCGCTACTGGACAGCCTGCTCAGCTGGGCAGTACAGAGCAGCAATTTTACCCTGACCGGGGTACAGGTGCTGATCAAGCGGCGCTCTGACGGGTCAGTGGTGGCTGCAGGACTGGAGAGTCTGGATACCGGTGGTGGTGATGCCAGTGCCCTGTTCCTGATGCCGCACCGAATCAGCATCGTAGACAGTGACATCTTCTGGCAAAACCTGGCTATCGGCGCTGACCCCATTCATTTCTCCGGGGTGGATGCCCGGCTGTACAATGAAGGCAGCCGGCATCAGCTCAACATCGGATTCGAGTTACCCGGAAGCAATGGAAAGCAGGCAAAATTGACTGCAGATATCCAGGGCAACCTGGATAAACCCCAGGGTTGGACCGGGCAGCTCTATTTTTCCGGGCGGGATCTGGGGCTGGCTGAACTGCTGCAATACCGAGTCCCCGAAGGCTACAAATTGCGCCAGGGACTCACCGACATAGAGCTCTGGAGCAGCTGGCAGGGTGGTCAGTTAGACTCGATCGAGGCTAGCGTCAGCCTGTCGGACCTGCGGCTGGACCGAATCAACCCGGGCAACGCCCAGGTGGATAGATCGCTGCAGATCGACCGGCTCGGGGGTTATTTCCGCTGGCGGCAAAAGCCTGACGGCTGGCGACTCGACATACAGGACATTGGCTTCAATCGGATGGGTCTGGATTGGCCGGCAGCACGCTTCAGCCTGGCCACTCGCTTCGACAACGAAGGGCGGATCCATGTCCGCTCCGGTGCGGACTTCATCCGCAGCGAGGATATCAGTGCAATCCTCCGCATGTTCCCGCTACCAAACCCGGATATAGAGGAGGCGCTCGGCCAGCTCCGCCCCCACAGCGATCTCTATGACCTCCGTTTCCTGTATGACGAAACCGGCGGCGCGCCCCGCTGGTCAGCCAGCGGCGAGGTGCATTCACTCTTCACCAGGCCCTGGAAACAGACCCCTGGCGTCAACAATCTGTCGGCGCGCTTCTGGGCCTCCCAGGATCACGGCACCCTGCGATTGCACTCCAGCAACACCACCCTGAAACTCCCCAGGCTGTTCCGGGATCCGCTGCAGCTGCAGCAACTGACCGGCCAGCTCACCTGGGAGCGACTGGAGGATGGCGGCTGGCGTATCGACACCCCGGAGCTGATTGCCGGTAACGACGATATAACTACCTGGACCCGGCTGCAGCTCACCTTTCCGGGTGACCCGGAGGCACCGCTCTTCATGGACCTGCAGAGCGACTTTCAGCAGGGTGATGCCAGCACCACCTCTCGCTATCTGCCAGTGGGCATCATGTCCCCCGATGTTGTTCAGTGGCTCGACCGGAGCATCGTCGATGGACGAATAGTATCGGGGGCCTGCATCGTGCGTGGCCCATTGTCCGGTTTTCCTTTTGCCAAGGCCCACGATGGCCGTTTCGAGGTCTTTTTCAACGTCGACGACCTGACATTCGACTACTGGCAAGGCTGGCCAAGACTGGAAAAGATGGCTGCAAAGATACGCTTTCTGGGCGACCGGTTCGACATCTGGATCGATCGGGCCGAGTTGCTCGACAACAGGATCTCCCAGGCCCATGGATTCATCCACGATCTATTTCAGACATCCCCGTTCGAATTAGCGGCTCAGATCAGTGGCCCGCTGGCCCCACAATTGCGCATCCTGAGCAACTCGCCACTCCAGGAGGAGTTCGGGCCTATGCTGTCACTGGTGAAAGCAGGGGGAGCAGCGAACCTCACGATAGCGCTGGCCATACCGATAGACGGCGACAGCCCGTTTCGCGTAGACGGACGGCTCCGTTTTCAGGATGCCTCCATCACACTGAGCGATATGAACCTCACCATCAACCGGATACAGGGGGATCTGCTGTTCGACCAGGACGGCACCCGGGCGAAGGGCATCAAGGGGCTGATCTTCGACAATCCGATCACGGTTGACCTGCTGATGCCAGCGGGCGAGCCGGACGTCATGCGCCTGATTGCCCAGGCCTCCCTCTCCAGCCAGAAACTGTACGCGCTGGACAAGGATCCGGTCTGGCACACCTTCAAAGGCTCCGCCGACTGGCGGTTGCAGGTGGATATCCCCACACTCTCCGCCCCCGACGACACCCCGGTGCTGGGGACCCTGAGCTCTGATCTCAAAGGGTTGGCTATCGACCTGCCCCCCCCACTGCAGAAGCGTGCCGACGAGGTACGCGAACTGCGTATCACCCATCAGTTCAGCCGTGATCCCCAGCGCCCCTTCAACGTCCGCTACGGCACTCTCCTCGACGCCACCGGCCTGCTGAACACCCGCAAAGGAAAGCCACAGCCCATCGATCGACTCAGTCTGCAACTGGGCGGAGGCAGGGCCACGATGCCGCGGTCCAATGGCATTGAGATCGGCGGCAGAATAAAACAGCTGGATCTCGACGCCTGGATGAATCTTTCGGATACCCAGGGGGATGGATTGTCTCTGCCGCTGCCCCTGCTGAAGGTGAATCTGGAGATCGACCGGCTGTTGTTGGGCGCGGTCAACCTCAACCGGTTCGAGCTCGATCTGAGCCGTAGTGGCAACAACCTGGGCGGCCATATCGCCAGTGACCGTTTCAGTGGTGAAATACAGATCCCCGCACATCCCCTTACACAACCCATCATG
>JAUUYI010000373.1 GCA_030590525.1 Sedimenticola sp.
GACTACGGCCGACTGACGACTGCATGGATGCAGGAGGTAGAGCAACGCATGGAGCAGTTGCCGAGGAAATATTCCTTGTGGAATCAAGAGACAAGCGAGATCAAGCACAATTTGTGAAAAATTCGGGCTAAATTCTATATTCCAAATTCTGCTTTTACTGCAACAGGGGCCCCGGGCACCTCATCACCTGACAACCGCTGCAGAATGGCCTGTACGATACCGTCCGGATCAAGCCCGGACTCCTGCAGCTGCTGCTCGCCGGATGCGTGTTCGATAAACCGGTCAGGCAACCCCAGATTGAGTACCATTACAGGGTGCTGAGCCCGGGCCAGAAACTCATTAACAGCAGAGCCTGCCCCCCCCTGGACTACATTATCCTCGAGGGTGACGAGCAGCTCATGACTATCTGCCAGTTGTAGCACCAGTTCCTCGTCCAGGGGCTTGATGAAACGCATGTTGGCCACCGAAGCACCCAGCCTCGAACCCGCCTCCAGGGCCTTCTCGAGCATGCTGCCGAAGCTGAGAATTGCCACCTGATGCCCCCTGACCCGCCACTCCCCAATACCAATGGGCAGGGTTTGCAGCTGTTTACCCACGGCCACGCCGGGCCCTGTGCCCCGTGGATAGCGAACCAGTGCCGGCCCCTGGTGCTCGAACGCGGTCTGCAACATGCGGCGGCACTCATCCTCGTCTGCCGGAGCCATCACCACCATGTTGGGCAGTACCCGCGCGTAGCTGAGGTCGAAACTACCGGCATGGGTCGCCCCATCGGCACCCACCTGCCCCGCACGATCCACCGCGAAGGTGACATCCAGATTCTGTAATGCAACGTCGTGGATCAGCTGGTCATAACCCCGTTGCAGAAAAGTGGAGTAGATCGCCACCACCGGCTTCATCCCCTCGCAGGCGAGGCCGGCCGCCAGGGTAACCGCATGCTGCTCGGCAATACCCACGTCGAAGAAGCGATCTGGGAAGCGCTTCGAATACTGGACCATACCCGACCCCTCACACATCGCCGGGGTGATCGCCACCATCCGTTCATCCCCAGCCGCTGCATCACATAACCAGTCACCGAACACCTCGGTATAGGTGGCTCCCACCGGCTTGGGATCCATCTTCCCGGTCTCCAGATTGAAAGGCGTGACACCGTGGTAGACGCACGGGTCACCCTCTGCCGGCTTGTAGCCCTTACCCTTCTGAGTGATCACATGCAGCAGGCGGGGCCCCTGCATCGACCGCATATTGGTGAGCGTGGTAACCAGGGTCTCCATGTCATGGCCGTCGATGGGCCCTATGTAGTTGAACCCGAGCTCCTCGAACAGGGTCCCCGGCATCACCATGCCTTTCATGTGCTCCTCCCAGCGCCCCATCAACTCGCTCAAACGGGGTATGTGGCTGAGGGCAGATTTGCCCCCCTCCCGCACTGTGGTGTAAAGCTTACCGGATAGCACCCTGGCCAAATGGTTGCGAAAGGCACCGACCGGGGCCGAGATAGACATATCATTGTCATTCAGTACCACCAGCAGATCCATGTCCGAGGCACCGGCATGGTTCAAAGCCTCGAATGCCATACCGCCACCCATGGCCGCATCACCAGTGATTGCCACCACCTTGCGCGACATGCCCTGACAACTCGAGGCGATAGCCATCCCCATGGCGGCACTGATGGAGGTGCTGGAGTGACCGGTCCCAAAGGTGTCATACTCGCTCTCCTCACGACGAGGAAAGCCCGACACCCCGCCCTTTTTTCGCAAGCTGTCCATGCGCTTGCGGCGACCGGTCAGTATTTTGTGAGGATAGGCCTGGTGACCCACGTCCCAGACCAGCCGGTCCCGTGGGGTGTCGTAGATATAGTGCAGGGCGATGGTCAGCTCGACCACCCCCAGTCCGGCTGCCAGGTGCCCACCGGTACGGGAGACACTCTCGATCAGAAAACGGCGCAGCTCATCCGCCAGCTGCGGCAGATCCTCCGGCGCAAGACGCCTGAGATCGGCAGGAAGATCTACCTGCTCCAGTAGCGGAAACCTCGCTGCCTCAACCATAACCGCTTTATCCTTGATCGCTGCCATCTCTTTCACCTGGCCCGATTTTTCCCAATCAACCAATGATGATCACCCGACAAATCGGGTTCCGGGTAACGATCCAGCTCAAGGCCGGGTCCATCGACCACAGGCTGGCCGACAGGCTGAAAATAAATTCCTATCGAGCTGAATGGAGACGATTCCAATTGCATTGGTACCTGATTGACTCTGAGCACTGGGAGGGCTGAAAAATGGAAACGCTTTATTTTACCCTATCTTATGGTAAGAAGTCGCCTTTTGCCCGTGGGGCTGACTTACATTCATCC
>JAUUYI010000002.1 GCA_030590525.1 Sedimenticola sp.
CCTGACTCCTGACTCCTGACTCCTGACTCCTGACTCCTGACTCCTGACTCCTGACTCCTGACTCCTGACTCCTGACTCCTGAGTTTAATACCCCAGATATGCCTTTCGTACCGCCTCGTCAGCCAGCAGTTCCTCCGAACCGGCGGAGAGCACCACTCGGCCGGTTTCCAGCACATAGCCCCGGTCGGCGATCCCCAGTGCAGCGCGGGCATTCTGCTCTACCAGCAGGATGGTCACACCCTGCCCGTTCAGTTGCTGGATCACGCGAAAGATCTCCTCTACCAGCAGCGGCGCCAGCCCCATGGAGGGTTCGTCCAGCAGCAACAGCCGCGGGCGGCCCATCAGGGCCCTCCCGATCGCAAGCATCTGCTGCTGGCCGCCCGAGAGGGTGCCCGCGGCCTGCTTCGCTCTCTCCCGGAGGATGGGGAACAGCTGGTAGATCCGGGCCAGTTCCGACTCCACCCACTGCTTGTCCCGGCGCAGCGGATAGGCACCCAGGTGGAGGTTGTCCTCGACGCTCAACGGCGGAAATACCTGACGTCCCTCGGGTACCTGGCAGACCCCCGCCTGCACGATGCGGTGGGGCGCCTTGCCGGCGATACTGACGCCCGCGAACAGAATGTCGCCACCACTGGATTTACGGATCCCGGACAATGTGTGCAGCAGGGTAGTCTTGCCGGCGCCGTTGGCCCCGACGATGGCCACCAGCTCACCTTCGTTGACCTGCAGCGAAACCTCGAACAACGCCTGTACCGGTCCATAGTGGGTGCTGAGCCGCTCGACTTGAAGCAGGGCCCTGGCCTCAGACGGCATATTGTACCTCGCCTCCCAGGTAGGCCTCGATTACCCGGCGGTCGTTCTGGATCTCCGACGGTGTCCCCTCGGCCAGACGGCTGCCGTAATCGAGTACCAGGATGCGATCGGATACCCGCATCACCAGCCCCATATCGTGTTCCACCAGCAGCACTGTGATACCGCGCTCGCAGATGCGGCGTATCAGGCGCTGCATCTCTGCCGTCTCCGTGTCGTTGAGGCCGGCGGCGGGTTCGTCCATCAGCAGCAACTGCGGTCCGACCGCCAGGGCACGGGCGATCTCAAGGCGTTTCAGCACGCCGTAGGGGAGGGCGCCCGCCTCCAGGTCGACGAACCGTTCCAGGTCGCAGAAGGTGAGTTCCTCCCGGGCCAGCCGATTGGCCTCACGCTCCTCCCGTACTATCCCCGGCAGGCGCAGGGCGGCCCTGAACAGCCCGCTGCGGGTGCGCAGGTGGCAACCCACCATGACGTTGTCCAGGACACTCATGTTGAAAAACATCTGCAGGTTCTGGAAGGTCCGGGAGAGCCCCATCGCCGCCACTTTGTGGGGCTGCAATCCGGTAATTTCCCGCTCCTGGAAGCGGATACTGCCTTCATCCGGGCGGTAGATGCCGGAGAGCATATTGAACAGTGTGGTCTTGCCCGCCCCGTTGGGGCCTATGACAGAGTAGACCTGACCCTTCGGGACCTCGAACCTCAGATCGGCGATGGCGGTGACACCGCCAAAGGATTTGCTCAGTCCATCTATCTCAAGCAGCGCCATGTTTGTCCTCTTCGGCAGGGGCGGGGAGCCGGGCCGGCGCCCGCTGTTGCAGCAATCGTCGCAACAGGCCCTGCAGGCCCACGAACAGCCCCTGGGGCAGGAAGATCATCATCAGCATCAGGATGGCACCGAAGATCATTACCTCGTAGTCTTCGAATACCACCAGCAGTTCCGGCAGGAAGGTGAGGACGAAGGCCCCGAACACGGCCCCGAAGGTGGAAGCCATGCCACCCAGCACCACCATGGTTACCAGTTCGATGGAGAAGAAGAAGCTGAACGAATCGGGGCTGATGAAGGCCTGCTGATGGGCGAACAGGCTGCCGGCCAGGGAGGCGGAGATAGCCGCTATGACGAACACCCCGGTCTTGGTGGCCGTGGTGTCTATCCCCATCATTTCGGCAGCGACTTCTGATCCGTGCAAGGCGCGCAGGGCGCGGCCGCTGCGGGAGTCGATGAGATTGAGCGCCAGCCAGACCACCAGCAGCATGACCGTGCTCATCACCATATACCAGCGCAGGTCGCTGTCCACCTCCCAGCCGAACAGGGAGAGGGGGGGGATACCGCCAAGGCCATCCGGTCCACCGGTCAGCCCCTCGGCCTGTACCAGTACGATCTGCACGATCATGCCCAGGCCAAGCGTGGCCATGGCCAGATAGTGGCCTTTCAGACGCAGGATGGGGCGCGCCATGATAAAGGCGATGCACCCGGTCAGCAGGATACCGGCTGCCATGGCAAGCCAGGGATTGAGATCGAAACGGGTGGTGATGATGGCGGAGGTGTAGGCGCCAACGCCAAAAAAGGCGGCGTGGCCGAGAGAGATCAGGCCGGCGTAGCCCATCAGCAGGTTGAGTCCCACGGCCAGAATCGCGTGCAGTGCCGCGGAAACAGCCACCACGGTTACATAGTAGTTGTCCGGGAACAGGATCGGCAGTACGACCACCAGCAGTGCCAGCAGGAACAGGCCCCTGAGTCGCTTCATACCCGTTCTACCGAGGCACGCCCAAACAGTCCGCTGGGGCGGAAGAAGAGCACCAGCAACAGGATTACGAAACCGATGGCATCCTTATAGCCGGAGGAGATGAGGCCTGCAGAGAGGGATTCGATCAGGCCCAGCAGCAGGCCGCCGGCCACGGCACCCATGGGGTTGCCCATACCCCCGAGAATCGCGGCAGAGAAGCCCTTGAGACCCAGCATGACGCCGGCGTCATAAGAGGTGAAGGTGATGGGGGCGACCAGGACACCGGCCATGGCACCCAGAAAAGCGGAGAGCCCATAGGCGATCAGCATCATCAGCCCCACGTTGATCCCCATCAGATGGGCGGCGGTGCGGTTGCAGGAGCAGGCCAGGACCGCTTTGCCAACAGCGGTGTGGCTGAAAAACCAGTGTACCCCCAGGACCATCACTCCGGTACCGCCCATGACCCAGAGGTTCTGCGGCAGCAGGGTGGCCTGTCCAATGTGGATCGGCTGTTCGCCGGAGAAGGCGGGGAGGGCAAAGATATCCTTGCCCCAGACGAGCAACGCCACACCACGCAGGAAAATGGAGGCGCCGATGGTGATGATAATGGTGGTGACCACCGAAGCCCCCCGTGCCGGGGCGATGGCAAAACGTTGCAGCAGAACGCCGACGCAGACCGTGATCAGCACCGCCAGCAGCAGCGCCACCGGCATCGGCAGGCCATTATCGCCGGCGGAGAGGGCTACGGCACTCATGGCGCCGATCATCACGAACTCACCCTGGGCGAAGTTCACCACGTCCGAGGCGTTGTAGATGATGGCAAACCCGAGGGCCACCAGGGCGTAAGTCGCGCCCACGGTGATCCCGGTCAGCAGGAATTGAAGGATCTGGTCAGCCATTGAAATGCGGGATGCAGGCAGGGCAGGGCGAAACGAACCCCGTGCCGGGTGAGGCGCGGGGTTCGCTCAGCCTGCAGCCTGTTGCTATTTGACGATGGTCCAGTCGCCGTTTTTGATCTCCAGCATCTTGAAGGCGCTGAGATCGAGTCCCAGGTGGTCCTTGGGGCTCATGTTGAAGATGCCACCGGTGCCGATAAAGCCCTTGGTCTGCTCGATCTGATCCCGGACCTTTGCCTTGTCGGTACTGCCGGCACGCTCGATCGCCTGCACCGCGATCATCAGCCCGTCATAGGCGTGGCCGCCGAAGGTGGATACCGGGCCGTACTTGGTCTCGAACCGATCCTTGTACGCCATTAGAAGCGGTTTCTGTGGGTCTGAGGCCGGCAGTTTGTCGGCCACCAGCAGGGCGGAGGCGGGTAGTCTCACCCCTTCCGCAGATTCCCCTGCGAGCTCAATGAACTTTTTCGAAGCAACACCGTGGGACTGATAGAGGGGAAGTTTGATGCCGAGCTGGCGTACGTTCTTGGTGACGATCGCAGGGCCGGTGCCAAAACCGAAGCAGAGGATCGCCTGAGCATCGGTATTACGGATCTTGGTCAGCTGGGCGGTCATGTCCGTGTCTTTCGCTCCATAGGATTCGTCGGCGACCACCTCGATGCCCTGTTTGGGCGCCAGTGCCAGCACCTGGGCGCGGCCGGACTTGCCAAAACCGCCGCTGCCGCTGATCAGGGCGATACGCTTGATGCCGCGCTTCTTCATGTCCTCGAAGATTTTGGCGGCCGCCATCCGGTCGGTGTGGGGAACCTTGAACACCCACTTCTTGACCGGATCGATGATCTTGACCGAGCCGGCCAGGGAGATGAAGGGAATCCGGTCTTTCTCCACCAGCGGTATCACCGCCAGGGTGGAGCCGGAGGTGGAACCGCCGACAATTAGGTCCACCCGGTCCTTCTTGATCAGGCGTTTGGCAAAGCCGACCGCCTCTTTGGCCTTGCCACTGGTGTCATAGTGCACCAGTTCCAGCTGTTTGCCGTTGACGCCTCCTTTTGCATTGATCTTTTCGATGTACATCTGCAGGGTCTTCAGCTCCGGGTCACCGAGGAAGGAGGCCGGGCCGGTTACGGCCAGAAAGCTGCCGATCTTGATGCTGTCTGCGGCGATTGCCTGTGTGGCACTCAGTCCCATCAGGGCGCTGACGGCCAGGGCTGAAAGGGTTTTACGGATATTCATTTGGATTAGCTCCTCCTTATATTTGGATTCAGGACTTGGTATGGTTTGCGTGGCCGCATGGGAAACAGGTTCGCCCGAGCTTCGCGTCAAGTAAAAACAGAATGTTAACCCGTATAGTTTGTCCGGTCACTGATAAATTGATAAAGGGTTGACTCTGGCTGTTGGCCGGACACGAAAAAAGCCCCGGGTAGGGCTTTTTGGGGTAGGGGATCAGGGTACGTTCAGGGGCAGGTGTTCCTGTCTGAAGCCACCTTACCGGTCAGCAGCAGAAACCCTTCGAACGGCCCCATGACGCTCATGGCCTCCATCTTCGGGCCATCGAACTTGAGTTTCCCGGTCGCCATGGCGCCCATCGGCCCACAGCCCCAGCTGCCTTCACCCATGCAGGCCCAGTCTTCGTCGGTGGCATACATGAGATAGTCGACGTCCGGGTTGAGATCGGTGTGCACGACTGCGCCACCATGGCTGCATTTGGCCAGGCCGTTCTCTTCACTGATGGTCAATTCCACCTTTTTCTGGCCCTCACAATCGATCCGGTAGACCTGTATGACCTTGTAGCCCCGGTCGGCGTTGTTGCCGATCCAGTCGCCGCCAAGCCCTTTGGTCAACCCTTCGTCGGCATTCCAGGCCTCGCAGGCCTCGGCGGCCCACTGTTCCGACATGAAGACCGGCTCGGCGGCGCTGGCACCTGTTGAACAGACCGCCAGTGAGAGTAGTAGTGCGTTTTTTCGTGAAATCATTATAACCTCCAGATATTGATGTAATTTATCTTAATTATGCTGCCGCCAGCAGGCGCGCAGTAACTCAATAACCCGATGCACACAGGTAGGATGGATCAAGGAGCGTAGCGACGAATCCACCAGCGCTCCGCAACCTGGCGGATCCGCTCCGCTTGATCCACCCTGCTTTGCAAGGCTCTTGCCTGGCCTTATTGAGAACTCAAGTTTCGGAGTTCATTGCTGTCAGCAGAAATGTAGGGTCGAATTTATTCGACCACCGAGTCGGCCGAATAAATTCGGCCCTACAATGGTAATCCACCGGACCGGCAGATGGTGGGTTACGGCGCGCATAAGGGTCTCAGGTTAACGCAAAAGTATGTGCCATGCGCGCCTAACCCACCCTACGATGTTGTTTCAATGGTTTTTTATGGGTAAAGGGTAACCCCCGGAGGCTGCCAATATCAGGCTGCCAACTGCCCCCGGATCTGTTTCATCGCCGCCTTCTCGATCTGGCGGATACGCTCGGCGGAGACTCCATAATCGTCGGCCAGTTCATGCAGCGTTGCCTTCTTGTCGGAGAGCCATCTTGCCTCCAGGATGTTCCGGCTTCGGGGGCTCAACCCCTCCAGCGCTGCATACAGCTGCTCTCGGTCGTGCTCTTCGCTGTCCATCTGCTCCAGCTGTGAGGCCGGTTCCATCCGCATGTCCGCAAGATAGGCCACCGGCGCCAACGCCTGGTGCTCTTCTTCTGCCATCACCACGCCATCGAAGGCGGTATCCCGGTTGTTCAGCCGGGTTTCCATCTCGAGAACGGTTTCAGGCTTTACCCCCAGCTGTTCTGCCACTTCGTTCACCTCGTCCTGAGAAAACCACCCAAGGCGTTTCTTGGAGCTGCGCAGGTTAAAGAAAAGCTTCCGCTGGGCCTTGGTGGTGGCCACCTTGACGATACGCCAGTTGCGCAGAACGAACTCATGGATCTCGGCCTTTATCCAGTGCACCGCAAAGGAGACCAGACGCACTCCCACATCCGGATCGAAGCGCCGGACTGCCTTCATCAGGCCTACGGTACCCTCCTGAATCAGGTCCGGGAGCGCCAGGCCATATCCTGAATAACCGCGCGCTACTTTAATGACAAACCGCAGATGGGACATCACCAAGGCGCGCGCTGCGTCCAGGTCTTCATTGTCGCGCAGACGAACGGCCAGGTCATACTCTTCCTCTGCGCTCAGCATCGGCAACTGGTACGCAGCGCTGATATAAGACTCGATACTACCGGTGGGTAATGCAACTGGAAACATAAAACCCTTCTTCATCTCTCGATACCCCATTAATCCTCTCTGATATTATATTAGCACTCGATGATTGGTCATTCCAGCCATTTCTGGCACTCGACACGTGAGAGTGCTAATGGGATAAAAAGTTCCGATGGAACGCGCGAAGCCTAACCCGGCGTAGCCGGAACCAAAGTGTAGGATAATTCTTCGTCATTATTTGTATAAGATTTCAGGGCCTCAAGTTGTTTCGACTCCGGCCAGGTGACGACCGACAGCGATCCATGATCCGGCCAGCCCCAGCAGCGTACTGCCGCCGACCAGCATCAGGAAGGTGGGAGCATCTATGCCGATCAGGCTGAATCCGCTCTGATAGAGTCCCGCCAGCTGCGCCACCGGTGCCTCCAGCAGCTGCAGAGAGAGGAGTACGAGCAGCCAGGCGATGATGCCCCCGGATAGGCCATACCAGATACCGAGATAGAGGAAGGGTCGGCGGATGAAGGCATCAGTGCCCCCGATCAGCTTGGTGATCTCGATCTCGGCGTGGCGGTTTTGTATCTCCAGGCGGATAGTATTGACCACGACCAGCAATACCGCCGCCCCGAGCAGAGAGGCGAGTACCAGTATCGCTCGCTGGGCGATCTCGGTGATGGCCTGAAAACGCCTTACCCACTGCATGTCCAGCTGGGCAAAATCGGTTTCTCCCAGCTGTTCCAGTTCAGCCAGCAGGGTCTCGGCCTGTTCCGGGCTCTCCAGTGTAGAGGTGACCACCACGACCGGCGGCAGCGGATTCTCTTCCAACGCTTCCAATGCCCCGGAGAAACCGCTCAGGCGCTGGAACTCCTCGAGCGCCTGCTCTCTGGTGATGAGTCGCACCCCGGCTATCCGTGGCTCTGCACGTAATCTGGACACCAGTTGATCGAGCTGCTCTGGTTTTACCTCCTGCTTTATGAAGATGGAGATGGAGGTGGTGCCATCCCAGCCGGCACTCAGCAGTTGCAGGTTAGAGAGCAGCAGGTGCAGGCCGGTGGGGAGGGTCAGGGCGATACCGATCACCGCTGCAGTCATCAGGGTGGAGAGTGGGGAGCGGGTAAGGCGGCCAAGGCTGGCCAGGGCCACCTGCAGGTGGCGCAGTATCCAGGCGTGTGGCTGGAAACGCCGGTGGGTGTCGAAACTGGCAGATCGCCTTTTTTTTCGGCTGCCTCCGCTCACCGGGTGTCACCCTCCAGTCGGCCCTGGTCGAGGGTGAGTATGCGTCGCTGCATGCGTCGGATCAGTTCCAGGTCATGACTGGCGATGATCAGAGTGACACCCACCTGATTGAACTGCTCGAACAGATGCATGATCTCCCGCGACAGATCCGGGTCCAGATTGCCAGTCGGCTCATCCGCCAGCACGACCGGTGGTTTGCTGACCACGGCGCGGGCGATCCCTACCCGTTGCTGCTCACCACCCGAGAGGGTGATCGGGTAGGCCTTTTCCCGGTTCAATAACCCGACTTTATCGAGGACGGCCCGCACCCTGTGGCTGGTCTCGGTGTGCCCCAGTCCCGCTATGATCAGTGGCATGGCCACGTTATCGAATACGGTGCGGTCGTTGAGCAGGCGGTGATCCTGAAAGATCATTCCCACCTGGCGCCGATGGTAGGGGATCTGGCGCCGTTTCATCCGGGTCAGGTTTTTGCCGGCTACCCGCACCTGTCCACTGGTGCTTCGCTCCAGCAGGCCGATCAGTTTCAGCAGGGTACTCTTGCCCGCACCCGAATGCCCGGTCAGAAACACCATCTCCCCTTGTTCGATATGGAAACTGGCGTTGCTCAGGCCGGTATGGCCACCCGGGTAACGCTTGGTGACATTGTCGAAGTGGATCATCTGCTGAATACAGAAGTCAGGATGAAATCGCTCCAGGCTCGGAAAGATCCCCTGTTTTTCATTCTGACTTCTGACTGCTAAAGCAGATGTTTGCCATCGAACAGTTTTGCATCGAGTGAGAACGGATCGATCCCATCGACACAGCCAAGGTTGACGCGAAAGTACCCCGGCTGCCGGGCGGTTTCGTGAAAGGTGTAGATGCCGCACCTGTTACAGAAATAGTGTCTGGCGGTTTTCGCGCCAAACTGATAGAGCCCCAGTGCACCCTCCTCCGCTTCGATGTGGAAGCGCTCGGGGGAAATGGCTTCGGGTGTCATCATCGCGCCTTTCCGGGTGCAGATGGAGCAGTTGCAGCGGAGCCCTTCAGTGATCTCCTCGCCGTCATAAGAGAAGTGGATTGCGCCACAGTGGCAGCTGCCTTGATAGTGTGTGGTCATACGTCAGGTCCTCCGGGCTAATTCTTCTTCAACAGGCTCACGATGAACAGCAGGAGCACGGCACCCGCTGTAGCCGTGATGATGGAACCGATCAGCCCATCCGCCGAGATGCCCAGCAGGCCAAACAGGAAACCGCCCACGATAGCGCCCAGGATGCCGACGATGATGTTGCCGATCAGCCCGAAACCACCACCCTTCATCAGAATGCCGGCCAGCCAGCCGGCAACGGCGCCAATTGCCAGAAAAATGAGTATACTCGTCACGTCCATTGGTTGAATCCTCTGGTTGAATCCTCGTATCTCAAGTTTCGGAGTTCATTGCTGTCAGCAGAAATGTAGGGTCGAATTTATTCGACCACCGAATCGGCCGAATGAATTCGACCCTACAACGGTAATCCACCCACTTGATCAAGGGAACAAGCGATTTATCAAATCCCCTTCATTCTATCCTTCTCCTTAGAGGAAGAAGGGACGGTCTGATTCAGCCTTTTATACCATTATGAACTGCGAAACTTGAGCTCGTATTATTGAATGGTTTGTGATGCCACCTTTCGCGGTTAGGGCCTCGAAAAACTTAAAATATCCAAAAATTGTGCCGGATTGTTGTTCAGATTCAAGGCGCGGCAAGGGGCGCATAGCTGGCCTATGTGACCCTTGCCGTAACGCAGAATCTGGGCAACAAGACAAGCAAGATTGGATATTTTATTTTTTCCGCGGCCCTTACTTCAGGCCCAGTTTCTCCCCGGTACTTTTGGTGCTCATGCTGAGCAGTGAATAGAGTGGGCAGATGCCGGTGATCCCCGTTATCAACAGGATAACCCCGATCCATCCGACGGGGGTCTGAAGTGCGTAGAAGACATTGCCGATCAGCAACACCCCTAGAATGATGCGGATAATCCGGTCGATTTTGCCTACGTTGTTCTTGAGTAGATTCATAGCGCCTACCTCGTGCTATACGCGGTTAAAGTATCGATTCCAATCCTCCCCATACCTCACCAGGGAAAAGTGTGTTCAGCATACCCCAAGCTTGCCCTTTGACGCCTATTTTTCAAACAGAGCCTCTATGAACTCCCTGGCATCAAAATGGCGCAGATCCTCGATCGTCTCCCCGACGCCGATGAAGCGGATTGGTATCCTGAGGCTGTCGGCGATGGCGAACAGGATGCCACCCATGGCTGTGCCGTCCAGTTTGGTGAGGGTGATACCGGTGATTCCCACGGCCTGATTGAACTGCTGTGCCTGGTTGAGGGCGTTCTGACCGGTGGTGGCATCCATCACCAGCATCACCTCGTGGGGCGCATCCGGATCAATCTTCTTCATCACCCGGGCGATCTTGGAGAGCTCATCCATCAGGTTGCCCTTGGTGTGCAGACGGCCAGCGGTATCGGCGATCAGCACGTCCACATGGCGTGCCGTGGCCGCCTTCAGGGCGTCATAGATCACCGAGGCGGAGTCGGCGCCACTGTGCTGGGCGATGACCGGGATGGCGTTGCGCTCCCCCCAGGTCTGCAACTGCTCCACCGCAGCGGCGCGAAAGGTGTCGCCGGCGGCCAGCATCACGCTCTGCCCCTCCTGCTGCAGCCTCTTACTCAGCTTGCCGATGGTGGTGGTCTTACCCGCGCCGTTGATGCCCACCATCAGGATCACCTGTGGTCTACCCGGGGCCGCCTGAGCCACCGGCTGGTCGCACTGCTCGAGTATCTCCAACAGTTGCTCCTTCAACACCCGGGTCAGCGCCTGGGGGTCGGAGAGCTCTTTTCTTCTTACCCGCCCGGTGAGGTCGTCGATGATGCGGCTGGTGGCATCCACACCCACATCCGCCAGAACCAGCAGCGTCTCCAGCTCCTCCAGCAGAGCGTCGTCTATGCTCTTGTGACCCAGCACCAGAGAGGCGAGACCGTCGGTCAGGTTGCTACGGGTTCGCGCCAGTTTGCTCTTGAGGCGGGAAAAGAGCCCCTGATTCTGTGTCTCTTCTCCGGGCGGAGGGGAGGGTGCCTCAGGCATCTCCTGGTAATCCCGTTTTTTTTGCTTACCAAATCCAAACATGCTGAAAATCCCGGAGGGCCATGGAACTCATGGAGATCCCTCTTGTCTCTAGAATCGGTATCGGACGTTGCAGCCAGGTTGTCCGTGATGCCGATGGATGCCGTGGCCTTGGATATCGACAGCCGGCTCTGGAAGAATTCGGCCCCGGTATTCTGTGGTGTTCGTCAGGAATCCTAACATTTTGGTACCTTTTGGCATACCTGGGATTCGGCACTGAGTGGTGGTCATGGGGGTGTTTGTGGAGGAAGTGTTGTGGGCAGGGCCACTCCCGGCATCCTGCCTCCCGTGGCATTTGCAGGTCCATGTGCGGCAGATGCCAACATCAAACAAATACCCCATGGCCGCCACGGCCCTCGGGCAAGGCTGAATAGTTTCACTAAATTTTCATATCGTTCAAGGAACATAAACACGATGAAAACTCTTTGCGCAGCCATGCTGCTTATCCTCTCTCTGCCAGCCCTGGCAGCGGGAGAGGTGAAGGAATATCTGCTGGACAATGGGCTGAAGGTGATCGTCAAGGAGGATCATCGGGCACCCATCGCTGTCTCCCAGGTCTGGTACAAGGTTGGCTCCTCGTATGAGCCCAAAGGTATTACCGGCATTTCTCATGTGCTGGAGCATATGATGTTCAAGGGTACGGAGAAGCATTCGCCAGGTGAGTTCTCCCGCATCATTGCGGCCAACGGTGGAAGTGAGAACGCCTTTACCGGGCGCGATTACACCGCTTATTTTCAGACTATGTCCGAGGATCGGCTGGAGGTCTCCTTCGAGCTGGAGGCAGACCGCATGCGCAATCTGACCTTGCCGGAAGCGGAGTTTGCCAAGGAGATCGAGGTGGTAAAGGAGGAGCGGCGACTGCGTACCGAGGACAAACCTACCTCACTGACCTACGAGCAGATGGCCGCCGTTGCCTACCGCAATCTGCCTTATGCCCATCCGATCATCGGCTGGATGAATGACCTGGAGAATATGCAGGTGGAGGATCTGAAGGCCTGGTACCGGCGCTGGTACGCCCCCAATAATGCTACGCTGGTGGTAGTGGGTGATGTGGAGCCAGAGCAGGTACTGACGCTGGCAAAGAAACATTTCGGTCCCCTGAAGCCGGAACAGATACCGCAGATCAAGCCGTTGCGGGAACCGCCTCAGCGGGGGATCACCCGAGTGCAGGTCAAGGCGCCCGCACGGGAACCCTATCTGGTATTTGGCTACAAGACGCCGGTCGTCACCACAGCGGCCGAAGAGTGGGAACCCTATGCGCTGGACATGCTGGCATCGGTCCTGGATGGCGGCAGCAGTGCCCGCTTCAGCCGGGAACTGGTGCGTGGCCGGGAGATTGCTGACTCTGCCGGGGCTGAGTACAACGCATATTCCCGACTTTCCGGGATGCTGCTGGTGGATGGGACGCCTGCCAAGGGGCACTCTATGGATGACCTCGAACTGGCATTGCGGGAACAGGTCGACCGGTTGAAGGAAGAGCTGGTAGACATGAGAGAGTTGGACCGTATCCGGGCCCAGGTGGTGGCGGGCAAGGTATACGAGCGGGATTCGGTCTTCTATCAGGCGATGCAGATCGGCATGCTGGAGACGGTGGGGCTGGACTGGCGGCTGCAGGATCAGTATGTCGAACGGATAAGAGAGATCACGCCGGAGCAGGTGCGGGCCGTGGCCCGCAAGTATCTCAAGCAGGAGAATCTGACCATAGCGAAACTGGATCCAATGCCGATGGATGGCGTCGAGCCCCGGGCCGTTGCGGCGGGAGGTCATGATGTACACCGCTGATACTGTGAAATATCAGGGGGCCGGGTTACTACTGGCCCTGCTGTTGCTGACACAGGGCGCCTGGGCCGGGCCGAAGATCGAGAGCTGGGAGACCTCCAACGGGGCCCGGGTCCTGTTCGTGGCGGCACCGGACCTGCCGATGGTGGATATACGGGTGGTGTTCGATGCGGGCAGCGCCCGGGATGGTGATGCAGCCGGGTTATCGAGCCTCACCAACGCACTGCTCACCGAGGGTGCGGGGGAGTGGAGCGCGGACCAGCTGGCGGAACGGCTGGAGGCGCTGGGGGTCGAGATGAGCTCCGGGGCGCTGCGGGATATGGCGTGGGTCTCGGCGCGTACCCTGAAAGAGGAGAAACCCTATGCTACGGTGGTGGAGACGCTGACGCAGGTGCTGGGAAAGCCACGTTTCGACAAGGTGGACCTGGAGCGTAACCGGAAGATGATGTTGCTGGGCCTGCGCAAAGGTGAGCAGAACCCCTCCACGGTGGCCAGGAAGGCCTTTCTCAAATCGGTGTTTGGCAGCCACCCCTACGCCAGTGATCCGGATGGCACCAAGGTGTCACTCCCCGCCATAACCCGGGGGCAGGTGGTGGCCTTCCATCAGCGTTACTACGTGGCGGCCAACGCGACGATTGCCATCGTTGGTGATCTGAACCGGGCCGAGGCGGAAAAGCTGGCGCAACAGGTAGTCTCGGCGCTGCCTGCGGGTGTGCCGGCCCCCGATCTGCCGCTGGTGGAGAATCTGGCCAGGGCGGAGCAGATCACTAAGCGGTTCCCTTCCAGTCAGAGCCATATCATGATGGGGCAGCCGGGGATGCACCGTGGGGACCCGGACTATTTTCTGCTCTATGTCGGTAACCATATCCTGGGGGGCAGCGGTCTGGTCTCACTGTTGAGCGAGCAGGTGCGCGAGAAGAGAGGACTCTCGTACAGCGTATACAGTTACTTCTCCCCGATGCGCCGAAACGGCCCTTTCATCGCCGCTGCCCAGACTCAGAATGCCAAGGCCGGGGAGGCGCTCAAGGTGATCCGGGACACCCTGCGGCGTTACATAGAGCAGGGCCCGAGCGAGAAGGAGCTGAAGGCGGCGAGACAAAATATAACCGGCGGTTTTCCTCTGCGCATCTCCAGTAACAGCAAGATCGTGGAGTATCTTGCCATGATCGGTTTCTATGACCTGCCCCTGGATTACCTGGACACCTTCGTCTCCAGAGTGAATGCGGTCACCCGGGAGCAGATCCGGGAGGCCTTCCAGCGTCGGCTGCATCTTGACCGGATGGTGACGGTGGTGGTGGGGAATGGCAAAGCGGCGCAGCCGGGAGGTTAGGGCATACCCACTCGCCGGGCAGGATAACCGGGTAAGGATCATCGGTGGCCGGCACCGGGGGCGCAAGCTCTCCTTCCCGGATATCCCAGGCCTCAGGCCCACCACTGACCGGGTGCGGGAGACGCTGTTCAACTGGTTACAGCCCCGATTGCCAGGCGCGCGTTGTCTGGATCTGTTCGCCGGTAGCGGGGCGCTGGGCCTGGAGGCCGCCTCCCGGGAGGCGGGGCGGGTGGTGATGCTGGATCGTGCGCCGGCTGTGGTCGAACAGATCCGCAGAAACATCGGCTTACTCGGGTTGGGCCATACAACGGTGGAGCAGGCCAATGCCCTGGAGTGGCTGAAAAGCCCGGGCGATTCCTTCGATATCGTGTTCATCGATCCGCCATTCTCCGATAGTCTGGTAGAGCCTTGCTGCCAACTGCTCGAACAGCTGGGCTGGTTGCGGTCAGAGGCCTGTATCTATATTGAACGGGATGCGTCCAAGCCGCCCCCCCGGTTGCCCCCCAACTGGAGTCCGTTGCACGAAAAGCGGGCGGGACAGGTCTCATATCAGCTGTTTGCCACCTGAGTTTGAGAATTATCATTTGACAAGATCGTGCTCAGGATTATCATCCGGCAATCAGAGCGGGATAGAGCCGGCCCTGCCTAACATGAAACAATGTCTCGGCAAAGTAACGGGCCTGGGCAAAGAATGGGTTCACTCATGGCAATAGTCGTCTATCCGGGAACCTTCGACCCGATCACCAATGGACACAGTGATCTGATTATGCGGGCGTCCTTGCTGTTCGATCGGGTGATCGTGGCGGTTGCAGCCAACCCGGGCAAGAATCCCAGGTTTTCACTGCAGGAGCGGGTGGAGTTGGCGGACCAGGTGCTGGCCGGATACGAGCGGGTCGAAATCAAGAAATTTGATACCCTGCTGGTCGATTTTGTGCGCGAGTGTGGCGCGGGGGTGATCCTGCGTGGCCTGCGGGCGGTGTCAGACTTTGAATACGAATTTCAGCTGGCGGGCATGAACCGACGGCTGGCGCCGGAGATAGAGACCCTGTTTCTGACGCCGGCCGAACAGTTCGCCTATATTTCCTCTGGCCTGGTGCGGGAAATTGCAGCCTTGGGTGGTGATGTGTCAGAGTTCGTTCATCCGGTGGTCTCCCGTGCTTTGAAGGGTTGAATCGCGGCGAGCAGAGAGAATTTGATTACCAGGGGCGCCTGCCCCTCAGCTTCAGGAGTTAGCAGCAATGGCTTTGATTATTACCGATGAGTGCATCAACTGTGATGTTTGCGAGCCGGAGTGCCCGAATGGTGCTATCTATCAGGGGGATGAGATCTACGAGATCGATCCTGACCTCTGTACCGAGTGCATAGGTCACTATGATACCCCCCAGTGCGTAGAGGTCTGCCCGGTCGACTGTATTCCCAAGGACCCGGATCACGAGGAGAGCAAAGAGGAGTTGCAGGCCAAGTACGAGCGGTTGCAGGCGGCCGCCGGCTGATGGTCTGCCCCGGCGATAGCCGGATATCCTGTGGAAAGACCCTCGCTTAACTATCGTGTCAGTAACTTTTCAATTAGTCCAGGCAAGAATCTAAAATGTAGGGTGTATCAAGCGGAGCGGATGCACCAGGCTAGGTCGCGTTGGTGGATCATTTGCCCCGGGTTATTGAGAAGTTACTCGTGTCATGGGTTACGTGGTAAAGCGGTAACGGCTTGTCGGGGTTGCTCAGACCTTCAGATTGGCAGAAAGTTGAAGAGGGAGTCGGATATGCAATTCATTCCATGTAAAGGGGGGGATTTCTGCACCCACGACGGTACCCACTGCAAGGGTTGCGGACGCAGTCACCAGGAGATCGCTGAGACCCGGGAGCTGATCGCTGCCGTAGCAAAATACGCCCTGGGTATGGGATACGGGAATATCGAGGAATTCACTCTCTTTGTCGCTACCAGGGCTGCGGGCCTTGCCAGGCAGGAGCAGGCGGCCGGCAACTCGTAGGAAAAAGTGTGGTGCTTTGGCCCCCGGTTAACCCGGGACGTGCGTCAGGTGGCAAGGTCCAGGGCGAGCAGCAGGCTATAGAGCAGCTGCAGCCGGGCGGTGGCGGCCAGGGTCTGGTTGAAGGCCGGTCCACTGGTTTCATGGCCGAACCGGTACAGAAGCCAGAGGGCGTAAGGAAATGCCACGAAGACCAGCCAGGTACCGGGAAGGGACCCCTGAAGCATCAGGGGCAGTCCAAAAGGGACCAGTAGAAGCAGTCGGTAGAGAATGCGGGATCCCCGGCGACCGAGAGAGTGGACCAGGGTCAATTTGCCTGCCTGCTCATCGGTATCCAGGTCCCGGTAGTTGTTGACCAGCATGACGGCAGCCGCCAGAGAGCCGATGGCTCCCGCAGTGAAGAAGGCGTCCAGCGAGACCGAACCGGTCTGCAGGTAGTAACTTCCCGGTACCGCCACCAGACCAAAGAAAAGAAACACGAACAGCTCCCCCTGGGCGCTGTAGGCAATAGGTCTGGGGCCGGCGGTGTAGGCATATCCCGCCGCCAGTGACAGCAGGCCGATGACGATGATGGGCCAGCCGCCGACCCAGGAAAGGTAGATGCCGATGAGAAAGGCCGCAGCAAAACAGTAGTCTGCCGCCCGCTTCACCTCGGCGATGGAAAACCAGCCTTGGGCGGTCGCCCGCTCCGGCCCCAGCCGCCCCGGTTTATCGGTACCCCGTTCAAAATCGACCGCATCATTGTAGATGTTGGTTCCAGCCTGGATCAGCAGCGCTGCTGCCAGCGTCGCAATGGCGATCAACCAGTCGATTGTCCGATACCCGGCCCAGGCCAGGGCTGTGCCGGCGATGATCGATGACAGGGAGATCGCCAGTGTCCTGGGGCGTGTGGTCAGCACCCACTTGTAGAAACGGCTCATGGGTGGCCGGGTGAGCGTTCGAGGTCAGCCGGGCGCTCCTCGATCAAGGCGTCTATCCACTTGGTTAGGGTTTTCGGGCGTTCGATGGTGATGCAGGCGACTCCCTCGATCCGATGAGAGAGGATATCCTCATCGTCGGATCCATCCGCTGCCTGCCGGTCGATGTCGCTGTGCATGGGCGCCCCCCGATGATCATTGAAAAAGCGCTATATTAGCGGAAACCGCACCGGACTGGAGAAAGGTTTGTTATTCTGTAACTATTCAGCTCTTTCCATGGTCGTCACTGATATTGGCTGTTTCTGGAGGAAAACGTCGTGAATATGTCCCTATAGGCTTGGCGGCGGCATCCCTGCCGCCGACATTTCCTCCAGAAACAGCCGATATCAGTCACTCAGTGCCAGATTTCAAAGCATGCTGAATCGTTACGTTATTCTTTCCCGCCATCTGCTTATCTTTATTGCTTTGCGTGAGTTTTTTACTTGTGCTCCTGATATGACAAAGTCGAATCAATCGTGTACTGGAACAGGAACCCCATTTTGAGACACCGAAACATACTGGCCAAACACGCCCTTCGTCTGGTGCTGATCTCACTTTTACCCATCTGCCTGCTGCTGGTATCACCCCCTGCCCGGGCAGAGACCGGGAAGAAGGGGGCTGCGGCAGCGGTACCCGAGGCATCACAGGCGCTTGGAAAAGGGGTGGAGGTGCCTGTGTCTGAGGTACGGCAGGTGCTGGATGTTGAGCAGATCAAATCCCAGATTGAAGAGCTGGAGGCGGTCACCGCCCCCGACGGGGACACCAAGTCGGCTCTGGAACTCTACCAGACCGCCCTGGTCCGGTTACTGCGGGCGGAGCGGGACGAGGCGGCAGTTGCTGGTTATCGAAGAACGATCGACGAGATAGTCGGACAGAAGGCAGAGATCGAAACCCGGCTGGAGCAGTTGCAGGCGGCAACCGGGGAGCAGACCCCGATAGCGGACGACCTGGATCTCAGGCAGCTGGAACAGCAGTTGGACCAGATCCAGTCCGAGCGGCGCAAAATTCAGAACAAACTGTCGGAATTGCAGGCCGGCATAACCAATGAAAAGCTGCGGCCGGCCCGGGTCATCGGCAAGCTGGCGGAGATAAAGGCGGAGCTGGAGGGTGTGGAGTACGACCTGCGGTCGAAGATCGTGGCGGAAGGGAGCAGTATCAGGGACCAGGCCCTGAGAACCTCGCTGCAGGCAGACCGGTTGGCCATTAAGAGTCAGATCAACCGGTTGGAGATGGAGCGGCTGAGCCACGCACCCAGGATAAATCTCATGGTTCTGCAGGAGAAGCTGCAGCAGGCGCAGTTGGCGCAGGCCATCGGCAGGGTCAAACAGCTGCAGCAGGTGCTGAACGCAACGCGGGTCCAGGCGGCGGCCGCGGCCGCCAGGCAGGCGGTGGAGGTGAAGCGGGGCACCAGTGGAAAACCGCAGTTGATTCAAGCGGAGGCGACGAAGAATACCGAATTGGGGTCCAGACTCAACAGGGTGACAGCGGATCTGGCCAGGACAACCCGGGAGAAGGAGCTGCTGGCCAACCGACTGCAACTGCTGGGGAGGAACATGGAGCGCGCCAGACAGCAGCTGGATATCGCCGGTTTGGATGAGTCCCTGGGCGAGCTCCTTCGAACCCAGCGTAAGGAGCTCCCGAGCCTCAGGCTGCTGGAAAGGAGGGAGTCCGATATCAATCACAGGATCGTAGAGATACGTCTGGAGCAGTTTCGCCTGGAAGATCGTCTCCAGGGCCTGCTGGATGATGAATATGCCACCCGATTGCTGAATGATTCTAAATTGATCGATGTGGGCACATGGCAACGGGCGCAGCTTCAAAAGGAGCTGAAGACGCTGCTGCAGGACCGGATGGAACTGCTGCAGCGGTTGCAGGAACTCTATGGTCGTTACGCCAAGGCACTGGGTGACCTCGAACTCGAACAGCATCAGCTGATCGGCAAGGTGGCACGCTATGCCGAACTGCTGGACCGCAACCTGGTCTGGATGCCCAGTGCCCCCTCTGTTGATGGTGGCACCCTGGAAAATACACTCCGGGGGGTGAAGCGTCTGGCGGGGTCCGAGTGGATGGAGGCGCTGACCGGGTTGTTGCAGGGCTTTTTGAAACACCCCTTTCGGGGTGGCGCACTGCTCCTGACCGTTCTCCTGTTGTTGCTGGGGCGACGTCGGATGTGGCTGGAGCTGGCGCGGGTGGCACCGATGATGGGCAATGTGATCCGTGACAGTTTCAGGTTTACCCTGAACGCCTTTCTGATCACGCTGTTGCTGGCTGCGCCGTGGCCCCTGCTGCTGGCCGGGGTGGGCTGGTTGATGCTGATCGGTTCGGGGTCTGTCGGGGACATGGTGGCAGAGAGCCTGATGCTCATATCCGCTCTCCTTCTCCTGCTCCAGGTCTCCCGCTACCTGTTCATTCCCAATGGCCTGGCGGACGTACACTTCCAGTGGCGTAAGAACACCGTCCAGGTATTGCGGGGTAATCTCCGGTGGGTGCTGCCGACAGTGACCCTGCTGGTGTTTATTATCGGCCTGACGGAGTATCAGTCGGACGCCTTCTTTCGGGACAACCTGGGGCGGATTGCCACCATAATACTGGTCGTGCTGGTGGGGGTCTTCGCCCGTCGGGTGCTGAATTCCCACACTGGCGCGCTACGGCATGCGCGAGGGTTTCATCTCTACTGGCATCATCTGGCCCTGGGTTTCTGCCTGTCTCTGATCACCCTGAGCCTGCTGGGGTACCACTACACGGCGCTCCGCCTGATCGATCTCAGCTATCTGTCGGCCTGGGTGGGGGTGGGGGTGCTGTTGCTGTATCACCTCTCCAACCGCTGGCTGCTGGTGGCAGAGCGGCGCCTGGCGCTGGTCCGGGCCCGGGCCCGACGGCAGGCCCGGCAGGAGAGTCGTGACGCCAAGGAAGCGGCGGAGGCCGCCGGCGAGAGCCTGTCCGAAGCAGCGGACCTGGCGGAGGTCGAACTCGATGAGATCAATGAACAGACCCGGCGCCTGCTGAAGCTGGGTGTGGTGCTGCTCAGCGCCATCGGCCTGTATATGATCTGGTCCCAGCTGACACCCGCCTTCGGACGTCTGGATGACATGGTGCTGTGGGAGCACGTGGTGACCCAGGGTGAAAAGCAGATGATGGCTCCGGTAACGGTGTGGGACCTGCTGGTGGCGCTGCTGGTGATCGTGCTGATGGTGGTGGCAGGGGCCAACCTGCCGGGACTGCTGGAGATCGCGGTGCTGCAACCCCTGTCGGTCAAGCCGGGCAGCCGCTATGCCGTTACTAATATCACCCGCTACCTGATCTATGCCGGCGGTTTCCTGTTAACCGTCAATATGCTGGGGATGCGCTGGGGCGATGTTCAATGGCTGGTGGCGGCCATGGGTGTCGGTATCGGCTTTGGCCTGCAGGAGATCTTCGCCAACTTCATCTCCGGGATCATGATCCTGTTCGAAAGGCCGATCCGTATCGGTGATACGGTCACCGTGGGTGAATACAGCGGTATCGTGTCGCGGATCCGCATCCGCGCCACCACCATCACCGACTTCGACAACAAAGAGCTGGTGATACCCAATAAGAGTTTCGTTACCGACCCGTTGATCAACTGGACCCTGTCAGATCCCATCACCCGGGTAGTGATCAAAGTGGGTATCGCCTATGGTTCGGATACCCTGAAGGCCCATGAAATCATGACCGGGGTGATCAAGGCCCACCCGGAGGTGCTGGATGAGCCCAAGCCAACCGTTTTTTTCACCGGTTTCGGTGACAGTTCCCTGGACTTCCAGATCCGGGTGTTCGTGAGCGAGCGCCTGAAGCGCATGCCCCTGGTCCACGATATCCACATGGCCCTGGACCGGGCTCTGGCCCAGGCCGGCATAGAGATCCCGTTCCCGCAGCGGGACCTGCATCTGCGGTCGGTGGACCCGGGTGTGGTTATAACAGCAGGACCAGCGACCGAGGGGTGAGGAGTTCCCCCACCATCGAGGTATGGGTTTAACCGATATGTGCCCTTTATACGCTACACCGCACGCGTGTGGTGTATGATACGCGACAGACAGGATTGTTGTGAAAACCCTGCATTACACCGCTATAAGCAGGGTTGATTTGACCATACGAGGAAGATCCTGGTATATACTCACGGTTTTGTTACACCCCTTGCAGGCGCTCGTTCCAGTGGAGGCTCTTGCAAAACGCCCCCTCTCCCCCCGGGAGAGGGTTGGGGTGAGGGAATCAAAAGAGATAACGCTTTGATTTTAATCACCCTCACCCTGGCCCTCTCCCTCAAGGGAGAGGGGATTTAAG
>JAUUYI010000340.1 GCA_030590525.1 Sedimenticola sp.
ACCCGATGAAGTACTCCTCATCGCCCCCGTTCTGGAAATAGTAGATGCGGGCGTGTTCCAGAAAGCGGCCAACGATCCCCAGTACCTGGGCCGACTCGGTCAGGCCGGGGAGGCCGGGGCGGAAGCGGCAGGTGTCACGCACGATCAGGTCGATCCGGACACCGTCCCGGGCCGCCTGATAGAGGGCGCGGGTTATGTTCACGTCCTCCAGGGCATTCATCTTGAACTGGATCAGCCCCGGCTGTTCCCGGCTGTGGCGTTTCCGTTCGCGGGCGATCTTGTCCAACAGCGCCTGCTTCAACAGCTTGGGGGAGGGGAGCAGTCTCCGGTAGTTGCGCTGGGGGGTATAGCCGGTGGTCAGAAAGTTGAACAGCTCGGTGGCATCGTGTCCGATCTCCTCATCGTCGGTCAAAAGGCCGAGATCCGAGTAGAGACGGGCGGTACCTGCATGATAGTTGCCGGTGCCGATGTGCAGGTAGCGTTTGATGCCGTTGTAGTCGCCACGCACCACCAGGATGATCTTGGAGTGGGTCTTGAGCCCGACCACCCCATAGGTGACATGGATGCCTGCCTCCTCCATCCGGTTGGCCCAGTGGATATTGGCCGCCTCGTCGAAACGGGCCTTTAGCTCCACCACCACTGCGACCTGCTTGCCGTTTCGGGCGGCATGGATCAGGTAATCCACCACTTTGGTGTCGCTGGAAGTGCGGTAGAGGGTCATTTTGATGGCCCTGACCTTGGGGTCCTGGCTCGCCTCCTTGAGAAAACGTTCCACCGAGGTGCCGAATGATTCGTAAGGGTGCTGCAGCAGCAGTGGCCCCCGGTCGCGAATGATATGAAAGATGCTGCGGCTGGCCCTGAGTTCCGGGTGGTCGATGGCCTGGTGTGGCGGGTCGTGGAGCTCCGGTATCTTCAGCGATGCAATCTGGAACAAATCCCGCATCGCTATCATGGTATCTACTTCGACCACATCCCCCTCCTCGTCCAGATGCAGTTCGGCCGCCAGCATACCGATATGTGCCGGGTCCATCCCTTGCTGCACCTGCATGCCGACGATAGGGGCGAAGCGGCGATCGCGTAGTTCCGACTCGATCATGGCGAGCAGGTCATCCGCATGCTCCTCGTTACGCTCCGTATTCGCATTGCGGGTGACTCGGAACAGCTCACAGGAGAGGATCTCCATCTCCGGCAGCAGCATATTCAGATTGTGGGAGATGATATCCTCCAGCGGTACGAAATGGTTCCGTTCAGGAAGCTTCAGGAAGCGGGGTATGTCTGCACCGACCGGGACCTTGATCCGGGCGAGAGAGCGTTTTTCACTCTTCCCGGGATAGCGAACTGCGACCAGAAGGTTCAGAGAGAGATTGGAGATGAAGGGGAAGGGGTGGGCCGGGTCCATGGCCTGAGGCGTGACCAGCGGGAAGATATTCCGGTAGTAATAGTCTCGTAGATAGGACTGATCCGGCAGCTCCAGTTCATAGTAGCGGAGAATTCGGATATCGTACGCCCGCAGTCCCTGCAGCACCTGTTTCAGGGCCAGTTTCTTGCGATCTCCCAGTTCACGCACCATCTTGTAGCATTCATCGATCTGCTGCAGGGGGGTGCGTCCATCCACGGAGAGGCGAGTCATGCCGGCGCCAACCTGTTGCTTCAGTCCGCCAATGCGCTTCATGAAGAACTCATCCAGGTTGGAACTGACGATGGCCAGGAACTTCAGCCGCTCCAGCAGGGGCGTGCGCTCATCTTCCGCCTCGTGCAGTACTCGTCCGTTGAACGCCAGCCAGGTCAGTTCGCGGTTGAGGTAGAGCTCGGGTTCGTCGAGATTCCAGATCGCCTTCGCCTTCTCCCCCCCTGCCTCGATCTGCACGGGTCTGGCATCGTCCGGCATCGTCGTCTGGCTTTTTCCTGTCATGATGGTGACCTGTAGAGGGTGATTCAGATGAGCGGGTTCACTCTAAGAGGCTATACAATTACACCCTGGAATATTAGTTGTGAAATCGGATAAAGTGAAGAAGGGAAGCAGGTCCAGGCAAGTCCAGGAGGCTGTCGGACTTATCCGTTTGAAGCGAAAATCACTGGGGGCGAATTAAATTCGTTTATCTTGTGAGGAGAATAGCAGGGCTATTTGACGCCAAGATAAGCCGATTTAATCGTCATCCAGGGGTTTGCAGCCAAACAGTGTTAAGCCCGACAGCCTCCTGGATACAAATATTTTTTGCTGCTCTCTAGCGAGGAGATGGGGCAGGGAAAGATTTTGGGACTAGCATTTTAATGCGCAATTACAGACCTGATCGCATTTCGTCTTGGTGGCCGGGGCGATGAATGCCTCATCTTCCTCTCTCAAGTTTCGGAGTTCATTGCTGTCAGCAGAAATGTAGGGGCGAATTTATTCGACCACAGAATCGGCCGAATGAATTCGACCCTACAACGTAAGCACCCAGTTAAACCCATACCTCGGTGGTGAGAGAGGCCCTGCTTACCCCTGATGGGGGTGTCTGAGGCATGACCGTTCCTTTGCATCCTGCAATCACGGCATTTGAACATCCTGTTCGGCATGGATCGGCGTCCCAAAACAGGGAGTTATTGTTTCGCGAGTGATAATTTTCTCAGGCATATCTTTTAGAATTTCTGTTTTCATAAATCCAGGTGCTACAGCGTTAACGCGAATATTATACTTACCGAGTTCACGCGCCCATGTTTTTGTCATCCCTATCACTCCGGCTTTGGATGCAAC